>USKH01000165.1 GCA_900555125.1 uncultured Clostridium sp. | reverse complement strand
TCACGCATTAAAAGTACTATGCCTGACATAGTATATAAATGCGTCGGATATAAGGCAAAAATCGTCAAAAAAGACGTTTTTGATAAAAAAGAACGCCATTTTCTCAACCTCGGTCACACGCTGGCGCACGCTGCGGAAAAAGCAGGCGGATACGCTCTTCCGCACGGCATAGCGGTGTTTTACGGAGTGAAAGAGATTGTTTCGTCGTGTTTCAGACACGGTTTTATGGACGAAAAAAACTATCGTAAATGCGTGGACATAATTTCTTGCTACGACATTGAAACGCCGTTCGGATTTACTCCGTCAGAGCTGAAAAAGTACATAAACTCGGATAAAAAGATAAGCGGCAATAAAATTACTCTTGTGCTTTTGAGAGGTCCCGGGCAACCGTTTTTATTCCAAACATCGCTGCCGGAAGCGGAGAAGATATTATGCGAATAACTTGTTTCCCCGCAAAAATTAAGGGTAAAATTCTACCGCCCTTTTCCAAGTCGGACGCAATACGCGTCATAGCGTGCGCACTTATGTCGGACTTACCCGTGCAAATCGAAAACCTGCCGTCGTGTGACGATTCGGTTGCCGCGCTATGTTGTGCAAAAGCACTCGGAGCGACTTACGACGGAAAAATATTTACTCCGCCCGAAAAATTTCCGGGAAAAGCTACGCTCGACTGCGGCGAAAGCGGAGCATGCCTGCGCTTTTTTACGTGTATTACGGCTGCAATCGGCGGCGAATTTACCCTTCTTGCGGGAAAAAGTCTGCTTTCGCGCCCGATGAACGAGCTGATCGCAGTGTTGGAAAGCGGCGGCGTTACCGTGAAAAAAATCTTAAACGGCTGGTCGGTTTGCGGCAAACTAAACGGCGGAATTTACGAAATCGACGGAAAAACTTCTTCGCAGTTTGTTTCCGGAATGTTGCTGGCATTGCCGCTCACAAAACAAAAATGCGTTCTAAGGTGCCGTAATCTTGTTTCGCGCGAATACGTAAATCAGACAATTGCCGTAATGCGTAAGTTTTCGGCCGGCGTGGAAAAATCGGACGGCGAACCGCTTGAATTCAAAGTGGACGGAAGAGGGTATACTCCGCAAAAACCGCCCGTTACGCTCTGCCGCGATTGGTCGGGCGGCGCATTTTTCCTTGTCGCAGGTGCTTTGGGCGGAGAAATCATCGTTTGTAAGCTAAACGAAAATTTGCCCGACAGCCAAATAGACGAGATTCTTTCGCTTTGCGGCTGTGATACCGAAAAATCGCGCAACGACGACGGCACCGTTAATATGACTGTAAGAAAAAGCGAGATAAAACCGTTTTGTTACGATTTTACCGATTGCCCCGATCTCGTGCCGGTGTGCGCCGTACTGGCTGCCGCGGCAAAAGGTGAATCCCGACTTAAAAACGTTGCACGACTGAAAGAAAAAGAAAGCGATCGCGTCGTTTCCGTAACCGGGCTTGTTCGTTCGTTGGGAGCAAAAGCGGGGTTTGACGGAAAAGATATCGTGATTTGCGGCGGAAACCTTGTCGGAGGAAAAGTCGTTACGTACGACGATCATCGTATAGCCATGTCCGCCGCGATTGGCGCCGTCGCGTGCCGAAAAGCAGTGGAAATAGACAACGCAGCATGTGTAAAAAAATCATATTCATCTTTCTGGCGCGACTATTCGTCGGTCGGAGGCGTGACAAAGATCGAGTGCTGTGAACGGGAGAGATAGAAAATGACCGATTGGACGGGAGAAAATTTAAAACTGAAACTCATCGGCGCCTCGCATGCCGATTTTGTCGGCGCGATTTTATCGGGGATAGGCAAAGGCGAAAAAATAGACATCGGAATGCTGAACGAGCTTGTGGCGTTGCGTCGTCCGGGTGACGAGGCGTATTCGACCGGCAGAAAAGAACACGACGATTTCGTGTTTGAAAGCGGTGTGGATGCAGATTTCGTTACCACCGGCGACGACATAGTAGTAAAAATAAAAAATAACGACGCAAATTCCTCGGATTACGAAAAGTTTTCCGGCCTTGTGCGCCCTTCTCACGCCGATTATGCCGCATACGCAAAATACGGCAAAAACGCGGATTTGCGCGGCGGAGGGATTTTTTCGGGAAGAATGACCGCACCTTTGTGCGTTGTCGGCGGCGTTGCGCTTAGTATTCTGAAGAGAAAAAACATTTCGATATGCGCGTACCTGAATTCGGTGGGGAATATAAAATTTGCCTCGTACGACGACGAAAAATTCGTTTTACCCGATAAGATCGCGCCGTTTATTGCTGCAACCGATTTGCAAAAAGAACAGGCAGACAATTTGTTTTCCGCTCTTAAAAAAGAGGGCGACAGTGTGGGCGGAAGCATCGAATGCGTCGTTGCCGGCGTTCCCGCCGGGCTTGGAGACGCACAGTTCGGATCGATCGAAGGCAGATTTTCATCGATTTTGTTCGGGATTCCTGCGATAAAAGCGGTGGAGTTCGGACTCGGTAAAAATTTTGCGTGTGCGCTGGGCAGTAAAGTTCGCGACGAATTTTATTACGACGGCGATAAAGTAAAAACCTTAACCAATTTCAACGGCGGAATAAACGGCGGAATTTCCAACGGTATGCCGATTATGCTCCGCGTTGCAATTAAGCCCACTCCGTCGATAGCCCGAACCTGCAGGACTATAGATGTCAAAAACAGAAAGGAAGTACTTTTGAATATTCCGGGAAGGCACGACGTTTGCATTGCGCCGAGAGCTGTCCCGGCGGTTGCCGCGGCGGTTGCGATTGCCGTGCTGGACCTGATGGAGAATAACAGATGAATGATTTGGAAAATTTACGTAAAGAAATAAACGATATCGACGACCGGATAGTTTTGCTTATGGAAAAGAGAATGTGCGTTGCCGCGCATATTGCCGAAACAAAAAAAGAAGCAAACGTCGACGTTCGCGACGAAAAAAGAGAGAAAGATGTGGTTTTGCGCCTGAAAAAAAACTGCGGAGCGCGTTTTTTACCGTATATCGACGAGTTTTATCAAACTGTTTTTAAAATAAGTCGCAGCAGCCAGAACGAGATAATCGAAGGAGAGAAAACTAAAACCGGAGAAAACGCCTTATGAGATGCGCGCTTATAGGAAAAACACTGGGACACAGCTATTCCGGAATAATTCACGAGAAATTCGGTTATTACGGTTACGATCTCGTTGAACTCGAAGAAAACCAACTTGAAAAGTTTGTAAAAGAAGGCAAATACGACGGCTTTAACGTAACCATTCCTTACAAAACCGCAATAATTAAATATCTCGACAAACTCGATCCCATTGCAAGCGAAACAGGCGCTGTGAACACCGTCGTAAGAACGGGCGGCAAAACGTACGGTTACAACACCGACGTTCTCGGCATGGCGTATATGCTTAAAAAAGCGGGAATATCGCTTGCCGGTAAAAACGTTGTGATATGCGGAAGCGGCGGAACGGGCAAAACGGCGGAGTATGTCGCAAAAAAAATGAACGCCGCAAAAATCACCGTCGTATCGCGAAAAGGAGAGAATAATTATTCAAACGTGTATTCTCTTGTCGATACGCAGGTAATAATAAACGCGACGCCGGTGGGAATGTATCCGTACAACGACGTAAGCCTGCTGGACTTAAAGAAATTTTCTTCTCTCGAAGCGGTCGCCGAGGACGGCGGACGCGGGCTGATTCTCGCGGTTGAGGGTGCGC
>USKH01000164.1 GCA_900555125.1 uncultured Clostridium sp. | reverse complement strand
CATATTTTCCTCCGTGTGGCAATATTTTTTAAGTTAAAAGGCACTATTTACGGAAATTGCCGAGAAAATGACAACATTCTTTAATTTTATGATTAATGGCTTTAACAAAATAATCCGCTTTTGATGTATCATAATTATGATACAACTATATTTGCGGAAAAGTCAAGCGATTTCGCAAAGAAATTAACGGAGGTAAAAATTTTGGGTAAAACGAGAGGATTAGGCAAGCTTTTGCTTGGATTTACTATTGCGTTTTCGCTTATCGTGGCTCTTTTTTCGATAGGCTGCTCGGTGGAAACGGTGCGTGCCGAAGGAACTCCTCGCTTTGTAATAGCCGGCAACGTTCGCGTTACCGTTTTAGACAGCGACGTAATAAGGCTGGAATTGAAAGCGGACGACGGGTTTACCGACGCCGAAACGCTTCAGATAGCCGGCAAGAGCGAATATAAAGGAGCGGACTTTACGGTGGAAAAAGACGGCAATTTCTGCGTTATAAACACCGGAAAGTACAAGGTGTACGTGCGTGAAAACGCAGTCGATCTTAAAGGCTCTTACATAAAGGATTCGAAAACGAGAAAACACGTGTGGAGCTATACCGGAACGGAAAGCAACAGCGGCGAATTGCCCACGCCTTCGAACACCCCCGAAGCGTTTGCGATAAACGATTGCCCGAGAGTCACGCCTCCCGAAGGCGGATATTTTTCGGGAATAACCGACGATCCGTTATCCGGTTATAAAATCGAAAACGAAGCGAAAGATATATATGTAATTCTTGCCGGGGGCGACGGTAAAAAACTGCGCAGCGAGTACGTTAAACTGACCGGCAGAACCAATATGCTGCCGCTCTCCGCGCTGGGACTGTGGGAGTCGAGATATTACGAATATACCGCCGAAAGCGCTCAGGCGGTAGTGCAGCAGTACTACGATCACGATTTCTATATCGACAATTTCGTGTTGGACACCGACTGGCGCCGTTCGTCCGGAGATTTATACGGCGTAGGTTACGACGTAAACACCGATCTGTTCCCCGATATCGAAGCGTTTTTCAAACAAATGCACGATCAGAACATAAACGTTATTGCAAACGACCACGCAAAGATGCCCGACGGAGCGACAAACGCGTTCTCTCCGAATGAAATCGCATACAGAAGCGCAGGTCTTACTTCGCTTCTCGAAAAAGGTCTGGACGCATGGTGGTACGACCGTAACTGGACCCGCGGAGGACTTGTTTCGCCAACGAGCGGAATAAACCGCGAAACCATCGGTATGTATGTTTATCAGTCGGTCACCGAGCATTATTTTGACGAACTGGCAGCGGCAGCCGGCGAAGAATACGCACGCCGCGCGTTTATAATGGCAAACGTGGACAATATAAGACACGGAAGTTATAAAGGAATTCAGAACGTCATGTCGCACCGCTATTCGTTGCAGTGGACGGGCGATATTTCTACTAACGGTGATTCGCTTAATCAGGAAGTTGCCAACATGATTAAAGCCGGAATGAACGGCATAGCGTACGAGTCGAGCGACCTCGGCGGTCACGTCGGCAAACCCAGTAGCGGACTGTATCTGCGTTGGACTCAGTACGGTGCGCTCTCGCCCATTTACCGCACGCACAGTAACAGAGACGTGTCGATTGCAAGAACGCCCTGGGCGTACGGCGATTACGAAACCGAAATCACTCGTAACTATCTGTCCATGCGTTATCATCTGTTGCCCGTTTATTACGCTCTCTCTCACGAAAACTATATGACCGGCATGCCCATGATGCGTTCGCTCGAGTTCGATTATCCGCAGTACGAGCAGTCCAAGCGCACCGACGAGTATCTTTTGGGCGAAAATATTCTGGTAGCGCCTATGACCAACAAGGTTGCGGCTGCGCCGGCAAACGAATTCCACGCGCTTAAAATGTCGCTGTACAACAACCGCAATCTTGAAGGAGAACCTGTCGTCACAACCGACATAAGCAAAATCGACTTCGATTGGGGCAAAGGCTCGCCGGCAGAGGGAGTGGGATCGGATAACTTCTCGGCTGTCATTACCGGAAAGTTTATACCAAAAACAAACGGCAGATATGCGATTTTGAGCGACGACGGATGCCGCGTTTACGTCAACGGCAACAAAGTGCTCGATCACTGGAAGGCTTCGAACAGCGAGACGGTGGAAATCGATTACGATTTCGTCGCAGGAAAAATTTATGACCTCAGAGTAGAATACTACGAAGGAACGGGCGGAGCAAAACTGAGCTTCTGCCGCGTTGACGGAAACACGAGAGACGTATTCCTCCCCGACGGAGAATGGATTGACGTCTGGACGGGCAACGCTTATGCGGGTCCCGTAACCATAGAAGTAAGTCACGGATCGTCCACTTCGCCTATATTCGTTCGTGCAGGCAGCGTGATAACGCTTGCCGAAGACATGAAGAATACCCGTGAAAAGGATTGGAGTAACCTTGCGCTCGACTGGTATCCCGCAAACGAGGGAGAAACGAACGGAGTTCTGTACGAGGACGACACGACCACTCTCGCTTACAAAGACGGAAAATATCGCGAAACCGCATACCGCGCGTCTTATTCGGACGGCGGAAAAACGGCAAAACTCGTGATTGACGGAGCAAAGGGCGAATTTACCGGCGACAGAGCGTTCACCTCCCGCAATTGGAAAGTACGCGTTCACGTTCCTTACGGATGGAGTGCGCCCAAGACCGTCAAAGTAAACGGTCAGACTGTAAACGTAACTTATCGGATAAGAGAAAAGAACGCGGTCCCCTTCTCGTACAATTGTTCGACCCCCGACGGCGACGTGTACGAAATAACATTCTCGTCGGGAATAAGCAAATCGAACACCGTCGAAGTTACGTTTGACGATTGCGAAAGAGAAGTTCGTCCCACCGAACCCGCTTTCGATACGTTTACGCTCAATAACGCAGACCAAACCGCTTCTTCGGTCGATCTGAACGCAAACACCGTTCCGTATTACGCGGTTGCAAAAGTTTCGGACGGCAATATCTCCACCGTGGCTTACGGCGAAAAGACCGGCGAAATTTCTTTCTCCGGCGAAGCGCTTACCGCAGCGGAGAAGATGAGCTTCAAGCTTAAACGCTCGCAAGATTTCGCTTCTTACGGAGCGGCGACGACAAACGGAAAATTCACCGTAGTCGTGAAAGCTAAAGAAAAAGGAACCTTTAACGTGCTGGTCGGCGGAAGCAAAGCGTCGGCTACGCTTACCGTAAAGGATAATTACGGAAACATGCAGTCCGTAAATACCGGTTCGGCAACCGACGAATTTTTGCGTAAGTTTACCGTTGGTTGCACGCATGACGGAGAAGTTACGTATACGATCACGTACGAGGGAAAAGGCGAAAACGTTGCGTTTTACGCGGTGTACGGAGATAAGGCAGCCGAACCGTTTACCCTGACAGAGGTAGTAACCGACAGAACGTACGGACTCGATCTTACGTCGCCGCTTTTCTCGGACTATGCTTACTACGCGCATAAGGACGGAAAAATGAATACCGGCGTATTCACCGAGTACAAAAAGCCCGGCGTGAAAAATTCAGGCATCGGTGCGCTCGTGTATAACGACGGCGGCGGAAATTACGACGACAAACAAATTCTTCCCGTTCTGGACAGCATACCGGTTAAGGTTGACGGCTTGGCTTCGCTTACGCGCAGCACGATTT
>USKH01000163.1 GCA_900555125.1 uncultured Clostridium sp. | reverse complement strand
GCTGCGGTAAGGCCTGCGGCTCCTCCGCCTATTATTACGACTTCGACATTTTCCATACCGCGTATTATATACGAAAACGGCAAAAAAGTCAATCGTTTGACCGATTTTACGCATAAAAACGCTTTTTATGTACCTTGCGAAACGCTAACCGACTATTCTTCGTCGTTTGTGGAAAGAAGGCTCTGAACGCCGGCAACGCTGTCCACGGGAAGCGCGAACACGGCGCCTCGCGCGTCGGTTTTTGCGCCCGCTTTATCCATAATCGCATGCATGATGCCGTCGCGATCTTCCTTTCTCGCAACGATGTACACCATTTCTTTTTCCTCGGTAATGGAGATGCCGAAGAATTTCTGCGTATAACCGGCACCCGTTCCCTTGGCCTTCAGAATGGTGCCGCCGCGCGCGTTTACCTCTCTCGCCGCGTCCATTACTACGTCGGCAAAGCCCTGATTTACAATGGTTACGATAAGACAAAATTTGTTTTCTTCCATATTCTGTTCCTCACTTAATTCCTTGTCTCCTATAAAATAGCCGAGTGCCGTTCTTCCGCCTATTCCGTCTACCGGAACGGTAAGAGCTATTCCGTTGCCGTTTTCGCTAAGATGCAGATCGGAAAGCATTCCTTTTTTGAGAGCGGGCAGCTCGCCGGTGGGGACAAACGCCGAAAACATGATTTTTTCGCTGTGTTCGAGCGACATATATTCGAGAATTTTGTCGTTTGCCGAGCCTATACATTGCTGTACGAACACACAATCCACTCCGTTTTCGTCGAAAAAGTCGAGATATGCCTGCGCGAACCGCCTTTTTGTTATTACAACTAAATATCTTAATCCTTTCATAATTTTCTCCGATATAGCTATCCGATAATTTCTTCCGATTCGTCGGACGAAATCGCAACGTTTGCCTTGCGCGTTTTTATCTTGTACACTACGCCGAGTATCTGAATAGTTATTATAGGCATCATCGCAATGAGCGCGACCACGCCGAACGCATTTGCCGCGACATCGCCGCCTATTCCCGAACAAAAGCCTATCGCAAGCGGCAGAACGAAACTGGTTGCCATTGCTCCCGACGCCACGCCGCCGGAGTCGAACGCTATTGCGGTGAAAATATCCGGAACAAAGAACATCAGAATAAGCGCGATCGAATAACCGGGAATGAGAATATACATTATCGGGAAATCGAAGTATATGCGCGTCATCGCAAGACCGATGGAAATAGCGACGCCCGCTCCCAGCGACAGCGACAGCGCTTTGCCGGGGATTGCGCCCTGCGTTATTTCCTCCACCTGCTTTTTAAGCACGTGAACGGCGGGTTCCGCCATAACAACGAAGTAGCCTATCACCATTCCGAGCGGGATGATTACCCAGTTGCAGTTTACTCCGCCTATTTCGAGCGCGGCTATTTCCTGTCCGAGCATGCTGCCCGTAGGCATAAATCCGACGTTGACCCCGAGAAGAAAAACGGTAAGTCCTACATACGTATACGCAACGCCTGCGATAATTTTTATAACCTCGCTTCTGGACGGTTTCTGGTTGAACAGCATGAATACGAAATAGAATGCCACAAGCGGCAAAAGCGCCTTTGCCACTTCCAATGCATATTTCGGCGTGCTTTTGAGAAACATCGATACCAGCTCGCGCGAGTCGGAAATTGCGGGAATCACGGCGGGTTCGTACGGAACATCGCCGGGGTTGAAAATTATACCCAGTATCATTACCGACAAGATAGGTCCTATCGAACAAAGCGCGGTAATACCGAAGCTGTCGTTTCCCGATTGTTTGTCGCTTCGCATGGATGCGGCGCCCGCTCCCAGCGACAGTATAAACGGTACGCTCATGGGTCCGGTGGTAACTCCGCCGGAATCGAATGCGACCGGCACAAATTGCCTGGGGACAAAGAAGGAAAGCGCGATGGTTGCCACATACATGGTTAAAAGTATGTATTTAAGCGGAATGTGCAAAAATGTGCGCATCATGGCAATTACGAGGAATACGCCCACGCCTACTCCAACCGATACTATAAGAAGAGTGCCCGGAATTCCGTTTACTTGTTCGGCAAGTACGCTTAGATCCGGTTCGGCGACGGTGATGAGCGTTCCGACTATGAAACTGACGAGAATGATTACCCACGCGCTCTTTTTCTTGACCATCTGCCTTCCGATATAGTCGCCTATCGGCAACATAGCCGCGTCTGCGCCAAGGGTGAACACCCCCATGCCGACGATGAGAAGCAACGCACCCACCGTAAACGTGAGAAACACACCCGTATCGAGCGGACAAACGGTAAAGCATAACAGCAAAACTATAAGCGTTATCGGAAGCACCGACGAAAAGGCTTCTTTCACCATTTTTTTGAGTGCGGAAAAATCTCTTGCGACAAAGACGTTTTTCAATTTTTTATTCTTCAAAGCAACCTCCCGTAAAACGTTTTCTCCGATTATTCGCTGTTTTCGATTTTATATAGATTATATCATATTTTTGTGCTTTTTGTAAAGCGTTTTAGCATAACGGTTTTATTTATTAAGTTCAATTTTTGTTATTGCGGCTGCGTTCTTTATAGGAAAATCGAAATAAAAATGCCCGCAGAGGGAAAGACCGCACACACTGAGCTTTCTTTTCCTTCCGCAGGCATCGCGCGGGATAATCGGCACCTCGGATTTGTTCCGTCTCCGAAGCAATCTTACCGGAAAGTGATTTTTTACTCGTTTTGCTCTTGGTTTGTTTTAACGATAATGTTTGCGTCCGTCCAGCCGTCGGCTTTTTCAACCTTTTCCCACTGCTGCATACTTCCGGAAAAAATTATTTCGGAAAGAGCCGAACAGCCGGAAAACGCTTTTGTTCCTATTTTTGTTATTTCCGACGGAAGAGTCGCTTTTTCCAGCTTTACGCAGCCGAAAAACGCGCCGTCGCTTATGTTTTGCAAGCGTTCGGACAAAACAAGATTGCGTAGCGAAACACAACCGAAAAACGCGTTTTTACCGATGCTCTTTACTCCGGGGAGTGCGATATCTTCCAGCGAAACGCATCCGGAGAACGCTTTGTCGCCCACGCTTTCGGTTCCTGTCGGCAGGTTTACCGAGATAAGCGAAGAACAGTTTTCAAACGCGCCGTCGCATACGGCGGTAAGCCCGGCGGGAAAAGCAATTTCTTTGAGAGACGAACATCCCGCAAAAGCACCCGTTTCCACCGTTTTCAGTCCCGCAGGCAGACACAAATACGAAAAGAACGAGCAGTTGCGGAAAGCTCCGCTCTTTATCTCCACAACCGGCAAGCCGTCTATTTCGGACGGAATAACCAGTTTTTGCTCAGAAGCGCTGCCCGCTCCCGCTATCGCCCAGCCGTTTTCCACTCGCTCGAAAAGCAAGCCCTTGGTGTAGTTTTCACTCCATTTTGCCGTCAGAACGACGTTTTCGGTTACCGGAAAACCGCAAAACGACCATTTTTCCTCGCCGAAATACCAGCCCTCGAACGTATAATTTTCTCTTTCGGGCAGTTTCGGAACATAAGCCTTTTGCCCCGCAAGGACTTTTTGCGAAGCTATTTGGTTGCCGTAGTCCGACTCGAAAGCGACGGTGTAGTACTGCTTTTTATCGTTCAGTTTACCCGAAGCGAGATCTTCGAGCCACTGTTTTTCGTCGCCTTTATAGTCGTAAAGACGTACGTACTGCTCGTATGCGGATTCGCCCGCGGCTC
>USKH01000162.1 GCA_900555125.1 uncultured Clostridium sp. | reverse complement strand
AGCATGCCGTTGGGCTCCATATGAGTGTCTTCCATAAGAGAATAGTACTCGTTGTATTCGCCGGGGAGAATGTTCCGACCGGGCAGCATGGCGTGCAGCTGGTCGTTGAAATCCTTGTATTTGGTTTTGGAGAATTTAGAAGCCGACGGCATTGCCTTTCCCACCGGCAGAAACTGAATTTCGGGCGGAGTTACCGAGCGCACTACCGTCACGACGCCCTGGGTTTCCCAGTAACGGAACGCTTCTTCGACGACGGGCAGATCGATGTTCAGCTTGCCGGCAATGTATTCTTCGGCGTTGTCGTCGCCCGTTCCGCAGGAAGCAGCCAAAAGCCCGGCAAGATACACTTTAACGTAGCTTTCGGGCGCAAACGGCATAAAATTAAGTAAAAAAGAGTTGTCCACTTCGGTTTTTCCCGCAAGCATTCTGTCGGCACTTATCTTCATTTGCATAATCGGCTCCTCCGGATAAAAGCGTTTTTCCCGGCTTTTGCGCCGTCAGGCGCAAAAAAAGAGCAAAATCGCTTGATTTAATCCCCACAATACTATATAATATCATTATTCCGTAAATTTTTCAAACGTTTTTCGTCAGTTTTTTAAATATCTATATGTGGTGTTTATTTTGTACTGCCGGACACAATAAGGAGAACGATAATTTGAAAATTCTGCACACCGCCGACTGGCATCTCGGCAAAAAAGTAGAGGGCAAAAGCATGCTGCCCAATCAGCGCGCCGCATTACAGGATATAGAGGAGATTGCGGCTGTCGAAAAGCCCGATCTTATTCTGGTTGCGGGCGACGTTTTCGATACCGCCGTTCCGCCCGCCGAAGCCGAAAAACTGTTTTTCGACGCGTGCGAGCGGCTTTCGTCTTACGGCTGCCCGGTGGTCGTGCTTGCCGGTAATCACGACGACGAAGTCCGTCTGTGTGCGGCGAGAAGTCTTGCCGTCCGCCACAATATCTATCTTGTGGGCGATATGGACAACTCGTTTTATTCCGATTACGGAGCGGAAAACGGGCGCGGCTGGATCAGGCTGGCAACGCCCGGCGGAAAGGCATGCATGGCAATTCTTCCTTATCCGCTTGAAAGTTTTTCGGTCGATTTACCGGAAGATGCCCCGGACGAGCGAAAAAATTCCGATGACACGAACGAAAACGAAGCCGCCGGACAAAAAGACGACGATATGTTCGACAAAAAGTATACCGATCGCGTGCAAGGACTTATTGCCGAGTGCGAAAAGGGCTTTTTGCCGGGCGAAGCGAATATTTTCGCCGCGCATATCTTTATGTTACCCGGTTCGGAGGAAAAAACGCTGGGCGGAGCGAAAATTCTGCCATCCGCGATTTTGCCCGAAAACGCCGATTTCGTCGCCCTCGGTCATGTGCACAAAAACATGCGCGCGGCAAAGGATAAAGAAGCGTGGTATTCCGGGTCGATAACGCCGTGCAATTTCGGAGAGACCGAGGAAAAACAGGTAAATCTCGTCGAAATAAAAAAGGATAAAAATTCGGGAAATAGCACGGTGAACGTGCGTCATATTCCGCTGAAAAGCGTTAAAAAACTTATAAGAATAGAAGTTAAAAACTACGACGAAGCGTACGAAAAACTTGCGCATTGCAGCGATTACGCCGAAATTCTGTACGATTGCCCCGAGCCCGTCACGCCCGCGAAAATGAACGCTTTGCGCGCTCTTCCCGCGTTCGTGAAGTTTACGCCGTGTTTTACAGCCGAAGGAGAAGAGGGCGAACAGAAGAAAAAGCTTATGACCGACGAACAGCTTTTCGAGGCGTTTTTTGTTCGTAAGAAAGGCGAAAGTCCGGACGACGAAGACCGCGAATTGTTTCGTCGTGCGGTAAACAAGGAGGAACTGCTGTGAAACCGTTAAAACTGGAAATAGAGGGAATAAACAGCTTTCGCGAAAAGCAAATTATAGATTTTAAGGAGCTGGCACGCGACAATCTTTTCTGTATATCGGGCAAAACTGGCAGCGGAAAAACCACCGTGCTCGACTGCCTTATACTTGGTCTTTATCAAAAACTTCCATCCTATTCTTCGCGCGGAAAGATAGAAGACTATATAAATTTAAGTTGCGAAAAGGGCGAAATCAAGCTTACGTTCGAGCTTGAAGGTAAAATTTACCGCACCGAGCGCGTTATTTCGAGAAAAGCGGGCGCAAATTCGGCAAAAATAGTGGACGTCGAAACCGGCGTCGCAGTCCGGGAAAAAACCACCGAGGCGTTTGCCTTTCTGGAAGAAAAACTCGGACTGGACGTCGATCAGTTTGCCCGCGTTATTGTGCTTCAACAGGGCGAATTCGCTCAGTTTTTGCGTGCAAGCAAGGGTGATCGCAACGCAATGGTCATAAAATTATTCAGACTGGACAGGTTTTCCGACGTTTACCAGAGGTTCGGCGCGGCGGCAAGAACGCTTAAAGGCGAGCTTGACAAAAAGGACGCCGTACTTCAAGGCTACGAGGGTGACACTCAGGAAAAGCTGACTGCCGATCGTAAAACGCTTAAAGAAACGATAAACACGCTTGAAAAATTAAACGAAGATTATAAATCGGCTTGCGCCCTGCGTGATAAAGCAACCGAGAACGAGAGGCTTAAAAAGCAGCGTGAACAAGCTTTGCTCGAACAAGCCGAGCTTGAAAAGAGGGAAAGCGCGCTTGTCCTGCGTGAGAAAAATCTTGCGGAGCTGGAACAAAGGCTTGTTTCCGAGCAGCCCGAAATTAAAAAAACTATTTCCGGAAAAGAGGAGCTTTTGCGCTCGTCGGCAAAGCTCGAAAGCGAAAAAACACTGCTTTCCGATTTGAAATTACGCGCCGCCGAACTTGAAAAAAAACGCCGCGAATACAAAAGTCTGCTTGATACGTGCAACCAAAAAGAAAAAGAACATGACGCGTTTTTACAAGATCTCGAAAAAACAAAAAGGGCTGCGGGCGAATTTGCGGACGTCAGAGCGGACGAGTTGTCGGCAAAGTACAAAGAAGCCGAACTTACTCTGACAAGGAAGACCAAACTATTTTCCGATCTTAAATTACTCGGGAACAAAAAAGACGCTGCCGAAAAAGCTTTTGCCGAAGCCGAAAAAGCCGCGGAATCGGCAAAAAAAGCCTCGTTTATTGCCGAAAAAGAGCTTGCCGCCGCACGAGAAACGCTGTCGCGCGCAACGCTCGAAGAAGGCTCCGACGCAATAAAAAAGGGACTGCATGCAGGCGACGTCTGCCCGGTGTGCGGGGAGATTCTGAAAGCCGATCCGGCGTTCTCGTGTCCTCATCTCAAAGAAGCGGAACAAAATGTTGCCGAGTGCGAAAAATCAGCCGCCGCGCGACGTAAAGACTATACCGAAAAAGCCGCCGCGGTTGCCGCAATCAAGGAAACGCGCGAACAATTGTTTGCAAGGTTTTGCGAGTGCGAAAAGGATGCGTCCGCATTGCCGGCGGTTGACGAAAACCAAGTTAAAAAGCTGAAAAACGGACTTGACGCAGTGGTTTTGCTGGAAAAATCTCGTATCGACGAGCAAAAAATCGCCGCAGAACTTGCAAAACTCAAATCAGAATGCGATCTTTTACTTAAACGCGGAGTGGAAGATAAGCGCGATTACGACGAGCGCGCCAAGAGGCTTTCGACAACCGACGAAGCCGCGCTTTCCGTTACAATCGAGCTTACCGAAAAGAACATAAAAGCCATAGAAACCCGCGTTGAAGAATTCGA
>USKH01000161.1 GCA_900555125.1 uncultured Clostridium sp. | reverse complement strand
GTATATGATAACGGAATCGCTCGGATTGCCGGGAATTACCGTAAGCGACGAGGACAATCTGGAAGGGTACGCGCGGCTGAAAGGTATTTTATAATTTTTTGCCGTACGACGGCGCGAAAGAGCATTTTTTCATCGATCCGGACGACGATGAAAAGCTTAACGAGCTGGTTTGCGCACTGGAAAAAATAACGCCTCTTCCCAAAAAGAAAGCTCGGAAGTAGGGGAGCAAAACGGTTGTTCGATAAAAACACGATTAAAACTTCGCAAAAATTTTTGCGGGGTTTTTCTTTATAAAGCGAAGTAATCGCAAACATATCTTTTACAGACGGGGCGTAAACATTAAAAGACGAACTTTTCGGAGGATGCCGTGAAAAAATTATCGTTGAAACTTTTAAAAACTTTGTGTGTCGCCGCAATAATCGCGGTTACCTTGCTGCCGTGCGCATGTTCGGCGGAAAAAAACGAAGTTTGCGACAAGTACGAAATAACCGCCGAATACGACGGCGATCGTACGATAACGGCAATCGAGAATGTATTTTTCGTTAACCGCGGCGAAGGTATGGCAAGCCGCATATATTTTCATCTTTATCCGCGCGCATACGAGAAGGACGCGCAGTTTAAGGCAAACGAAAATATTCGCTCGTTCGGGAAAATAACTATAGACGGCGTTACTTCGGATAAAGCCTCGGAAAGCGAAATCGAAGGCGAAGACAAAGACCTTCTGTGCGTTGTGCCGTGCAGCCCTGTTCTTCCGGGCGAAAACATGACGATAACAGTGCGTTTTACGTTAATTTTGCCCGAATGCGACGACCGTTACGGAATAAATTCATCTGCAAACATAAATCTTTTCGGATTTTATCCCGTCTTGTGCTACGGAGATACTTCACCGTATTATCCGTACGGCGAGCCGTTTGTTTCGGACGTTGCCGACTATACGGTTAACTTTACGACACCCGAAGGAACAGACGTCATTGCAGGTGGGTTTATTTCCGAAAAAACGGTCGGGCACGGCAAAAAAATTACGACAATAAGAGCAAACAACACCCGTTTTTTTGCAATGTCGCTCGGCTCGTTTGTGCAGCGCACTGCAAAAGCCGGTAAAACCACTGTTTCTTCGTGTTTTTCCACCGCCGAGAAAGCCGAGTCCGCGCTCAAAACCGCCGTGTCCGCTGTTGCCACGTTTTCCAGGTTATTCGGCGAATATCCGTACGAGTATTTAAGTGTGGCGGGTTCGCCGGGAGCGGGAATATGCAACGCTTCCGGAATATATACGGTTGGCGAAGAGCAGAACGAAAGCTTGTTTACCGATAGCGTGATTTTCGGAGCCGCACGGCAGTGGTGGGGTGGCGTTGTCGGATTTGACGCAGTTAACTGCGCTTTTATGCAGGAAGGATTAAGCGAATATTCGGCGTCCGTTTTCTACGAGAAAAACGCAAATTATTCCGTGTCGTTTGACGAGAGAATGCGTGACGCCACACTTTCGTATTCGCTGTTCGTAACCGAATTAAAGCCGGAAAGCACCGCAATGCAACGAAAAATATGTGATTTCAATAACAAAACCGAATATTTGTTTTGTACAAGGCTTAAAGGCGAACTTTTACTGCATTCGATTCGCAAAACTGTCGGCGACAAAGCGTTTTTTGAAAGCCTGAAGCGTTTTTACGGCGATAATTCCGGCAAAGTCGCTTCGCCCGATTGCCTGTTTGCTTCAATAGAAAAAACGTGCGGTAAAAATCTGAAAAGTTACTCCGACAGCTGGATAAACGGAAACGACGTCGTGGGGAAAACGTAAAGCGTTACACTTATCCACCGCTGTGGATAACTTGTGTGGAAAACTTTGTATCGATTGTGTAAAAGACGATGGAGGATTATTTCGGTTTGTTTCTGACTTTAAGTAAAAAAACGCTGATATGTATTCTGGCAGCCGTTATAGCGGGGTGTGCGGCAGGTGCGTCCGTCGCGATATCCGCCGCCGGCGCGAAAAACGAAAACGGCAAATATATCATAGTAATCGACGCGGGGCACGGAGGCTCGGACGGAGGCATGGAGGGGAGAATTTTCGGAACGCGCGAGAGCGATATCAATTTATACATTTCGCGCATGCTTTGTCATTATCTGAAAAAAAACGGTTATAAGGTGATTATGACAAGAAATGCCGACATTACGCTTTCCGACGGCAAAACGCAAAATAAAAAACTGTCGGAAATGAAAAAACGCGCCGAAATAATAAATTCCGCAAAACCCGATCTCATGATAAGCGTTCACCAGAACTCCTATCCTTTGTCGTCTGTAAAAGGCGCGCAGGCATTTTATTCGGACGGGAGCGAAACCGGGCGCGACGCCGCAAGAATATTCCAGGCCTCTCTTAACCGCGCGCTGGGCGGCGAAAGAAAGGAAAAAAGCGCAGATTATTACGTTCTGCAATGCTCGCCATACCCTTCGGTATTGGTCGAATGCGGCTTTTTGTCCAATCCCGAAGAGGAAAAATTACTGCGCACTCCCGCTTATCGCGAGAAAGTCGCATATGCCCTGTATGCCGCTTGCGTATCTTATTTGGAAAAAAACCGACGAAAAAGTTGCGGATAACGTATAAATTATGCCGCCGAAACGTTGATTTTTTTTTGCGATTATGATACAATAGGAGTAGACTCAACCAATCGGAGGTAACAATTATGCAATGGTGGGTAATTCTTATAATAATACTTGCGGTTTTACTTGTGGTAGGCGGCATCGCATGGTGGATAAGCACCCGCAATAAGTTTGTGCGTCTCGAAGAGGCTTGCAACGAAAGTCTGTCCGGTATCGACGTATATCTTAAAAAGAGATACGATCTTATCCCCAACCTTGTCGAAACGGTTAAAGGTTACGCAAAGCACGAAAGCCAGACGCTCGAAAATGTAATAAAGGCTCGTAATGCCGCAATGACCGCAACGGGCGACGCTAAAGTTCAGGCGGAAAATCAGCTTAGCGGAACGCTCAAAACGCTGTTTGCATTGTCCGAAGCATATCCTTCTCTTAAAGCCGACGCCCAGTTTTTGTCACTTCAGAATCAGCTTCAGGCTATAGAAGTCGACCTTTCGCAGGCTCGTAAATATTACAACGGCACGGTTAAAAAGTACAACACCGAAATTCGTCTGTTCCCCGGTAGCATAGTGGCAAACGCAATGAAACTTGAAAAGCGCGCGTTCTTCACCGCCGACGAAACCGAGCGTCAGAACGTTAAAGTTCAGTTTTAATCGCGTTTTTTCGCAAATCGTATGAAATTTGCAAAATTTTTAAACAAAAAGAAAATATTTGCCGTCGCTTTGATAATTTCCGTGACGGCAATACTTTGCTTTTGCTTTGCGGGATGTTCTTTTTCTTTTTCTCTTTCGTGCGCGAATTCTTCTTCGTCGCCCTTTGAGGGTTTCGAAGCCGATTACGGCACGTATACGATTAACAGTATCGACGTAACCGCACGCGTCGGCGATAATTCCCAAGTGCGCTTTCGCGAAGAAATAACCGTAAACTTCACAAGACCAAAGCTCGGAATATATCGCGACCTTGCTACCAACAGCGGCGAAAGCTATCGCGACATTAAAATAGTTCGGTCCGAGTGGAGCAAAGTGGAACATGAGGACGGGTTTGTTCGTATAAGCCTCGGTAAACCCGACGGCAGTTCGCGCGTTACGGGTCAGCAAAAGTATATAATCGAATACACGCTTATTATGCCCGACCGCGACAATCCCGACGATATTTAT
>USKH01000160.1 GCA_900555125.1 uncultured Clostridium sp. | reverse complement strand
TCTAAAGGATGATGGTACATTAGATGTATCTAAAACAAATCCATTGATTAAATCAAAAGGTAAAGGAATTTTAAATCCAACTACTGGAATAATTAATTTCTATGATGGTATAATAAAGGCAAAAGTAGCAATAACTGGAGCTATAGGTGAAATTGAAAATGGTTATAGCATAGTAACAACAAGTGAAAATGATTTAGAAGTTAAATACTTAGACAAAAAAGCAGTCGCAAAAATAAAATCAACAAACAAAGAATATTATTCATTACAAGAAGCAATAGATAATGTAGATAAGCAAGATGAAACTATAGAAATATTAGATAATATAGATTTATTATCAACAGATAGTGAAATTAGTATACCAAGTTCTAAAAATTTAACTATAGATATAATGGGTTACAAAATTTCATCTGGTATGGCAAATTTATTTGATAATCAAGGCGTTTTAAAATTGATAGATTCAAAATATTCTGATGGTGTAGGAAGTATAAAAAGCAGCAACGGATCAATCATAAAAAATACAGGTGAAATAACTATTAAGGATATTTCATTATCTACTGATCTTAAAGATAAAGAAACAATAAATAATTCAGGCAGACTAATAATAAATTCTGGTAAAGTTGAATCATATACTAATGTTATATTAAATAACGCTTCAGGAATATTTAATATAAATGGTGGCGAAATACTATTATCTGAGGGAAATTGTGCTTATGGAAAAGCAATTATAAATCATGGTACTGGTAAATCAATAATAACAAGTGGTACTATAAGTGCTTTAAAAGGAAAGCTTTCTCGTTCATCTGATGCTTTTGGTATATATACAGATGCTGGAATAATTCAAATTGATAATGCTACGATAAATGCTTCTTCATATTATACATCATATGCAATAAGTTCAAGTGCAGATGTAATAATAAATAATGGAATAATGAATGAAAACATTTCTAGTTCTGGTACATTAACAATAAACGATGGTAAAATTTTAGGAGTAATTAACAATTCTGGTACAGCCTCAATAAATGGTGGAACTATTACAGGATACATCCAAAATGGAAACATTTTAAATATAGCAGGTGGAACAATTTCAAATTCAGCTGGGTATGATGAAGTCATAAGAAATTCAAATATATTAAATATGACAGGTGGTAAAGTAGTTGCACAAAATAATAAAGTTGCAATAAGAAATTTAGCAACCCTTACTTTAGGTGTTGATGATGATTCTGATATTTCTAATAGTAATTTAATTGTTTCTAGTAATGGTATAGCTATATTAAATGAAGAGGATAAAATATTTAATTATTATGTCAAATTTACTGCTGTCCGAAAGGGCATAACCCGCAGTGGCAAGCAGTCGTTCGGTTTCGGGCAGAGTAAGACCGAGAGCCACGGCAAATGAAACGGCTGTGTTTTTGCTTGGTTTGTAGTTTTTTTCATTCATGATTTTGTACCACGTCTGTTTGCTGACGTTTGCCTTTTTATAGCACTCGACGTCGGTCATTCTGCGCGCGTCTATTAGTTTCAGCAAAGTAACGGTAAAACAATCGTCCGCGTTTTTAAGCATGTCTTCCAAAGAGGACGGTTTTTTTATAAGCAGTTTTTTATTTGAAAACCGACTGCTTTGCATCATATAATCTTCGGCGCACAGATCGCCGAGAAAAACGACGTCGGGAGAGGCAAAAGCGGCGTTCTTGTTTATGTAAGACAGTACGTCGCCGTACAAATCGAGATTGATTCTGCGGTTGTTTTTACGGGAAAATACGAGATAGACGTCCATTTCGTTTGAAAGAAGAAATGTTCGTATTGCTTTTGCGGCTATATCCGGTTCGGATTTTATCGGGCAGCCGGAACTATCCTCGGAAAGAGGAGGAAAAGCAATGGACTCGCATCCGTTTGCGGCGGCTATCGTAAGCGCGTTTTCATAGCACGACGCAAGCAATTTTTCATCGTCTTCTTTTTTGTCCGACCGGCGCGGAACGGCGGTATGTATCAGAAATTTGCACGGTAAACCGAAGCCGCTCGTAATTTTAACGTCGCCCGTGGCACAGTAGCCGACAGCGCGGCATTGCTCATCGAGTTTGCGTCCGGCGGCTTTGCGTATGCGTTCGTGAGTATAACCGCCTTTTGTCATTGTATTGTCGACGGCATTGACTACGGCATCGCATTTCATTTTTACAATATCTTTTTTTATAAGATAAAAAGGCATGTTTTCTCCGTATAAATCATTTGTCATTAAGTATACAGCAAAAAACCGAAAAAAGCAAATTTTATCGTTCTCGTAATGCCCGGAACGCGCCGTTTGAAAGAAAATATATCTTTCGTTCCGCAAATTGCTTGACAACGACGGCGGGCAATAGTATTCTTTATATGTTAAGAAAAATAAACGAACTATCTGAAAAAGAAAAATAAAGGCTGCCAATACGTCATAGCGGCTTTCGGAGAGAAAAGGTGAAAAACGACGCGGT
Organism: uncultured Clostridium sp.; assembly: GCA_900555125.1. Classification (GTDB taxonomy): domain Bacteria; phylum Bacillota; class Clostridia; order Christensenellales; family Pumilibacteraceae; genus Neoclostridium. The sequence continues at coordinate 1,299 of USKH01000160.1, read as the reverse complement.
AAAAGAAAACGGTGAAAAAAAAGATAAGAAAAGTTACGTCGCGCTTAAAATTATTTCGGCTGTCGTGGCAGTAATACTGGTAGCCTGTCTTTTTCTGCAAACGGGTACGTGGTCTACTCACGGCAAAGAAGGCAATTTTGTTCCAGATTACGAAAAAGCAGACATAACCGCCCTTCTGAATAAAGACAAGCTAAGTCGTGATGATTACGATTTGTTGTATCGTCAGACCGGGCTTACGGAAATAGGCATCGAAAGAGAGCTTAAACGGGGAGAAGAAGGAAAGCGCAAAATCGAAGAAATTCAAGACGCGTTTTTTACTCCGCGCGAAATGATACGACAGCATGTAGCCGCCTGGATGTGTATAGACGTTATACGCGGCGCCGCGCCCAATGTTGCGCTCGAAACGGGTGACATTATCGTTTCGGCTTCGACGCACATTTCTTCGCTTCGCATAGGACATGCAGGGCTTGTCGTGGACGGCGAAAAGGGCGAAGTTTTGCAAGCCACGGCGTACGGGCAGGATACGCTTATAGGACACGTCACCGACTTCACTTCGCGAATAAACTTTATCGTTCTGCGCCCCAAGGCGAGCGAAGAGATAAAACAAAAAGTCGCGGCGTACGCAAAGGAAAATCTCGTGGGTATTCCGTACGACGCGTTTGCGGGAGTAATAACGCACAAGGACGCAATTCCGCGAACGCAATGCGCACACGTCGTGTGGTATGCGTACAAACAATTCGGAGTGGACCTCGCAAATCAAAACAAATTGATGATTCTGCCCTACGACCTTGCCGGTTCCGACGCCGTGGAAGTGGTTCAGACGTTCGGCTTCGACCCGGAGAAAAAGTGGGACAAATTGATTTTTTGAAAAGAAAATGTTGCAAAAATCCGATTTTCGAGCAAAATCGAGTGTTATTCGACAGGGATGAGCGAACCTATCGCGAGTTGTATGCTCCCGACAATGCAGAAATCAAATCGTGAAAAAAAAGGCGTCGTTGCGGGTGCCGGGCGTTTTCGGCAGCGAAAAATGTCGAAATCGCGCTTGGCACCACAATTTTAACAGACTTAACGTAATTTTTTTCGATAATTACGCATAAGGGGGCTTGACAAAGCGTAATATTTATGGTATAATAAGTAAGCTATCGTTGAGATAGACCTTTGACGCGGGGTAGAGCAGATGGTAGCTCGTCGGGCTCATAACCCGGAGGTCGTGAGGTTCAAGTCCCACCCCCGCAACCATAAATAAAGAGAATCACCGAAAGGTGGTTCTCTTTAATTATATGGGTGGGACTTGAAGCT
>USKH01000159.1 GCA_900555125.1 uncultured Clostridium sp. | reverse complement strand
ACGAATACAGGTCATGCTGATAAATGCCCGAAAAACAGCTTTTTACAATCATTACTTTTTCTTCGTGGTTAAACAGTCTGCCGACAACCGACAATTGCGGAATTACCGACAGAATTTTATTCTGTACGGACAGAAAATTTTCGGTCTTATAAAAACTCTCGACAAAGCCCGGCCCGTCGAAATTGTACGCCATAACTAATTTTTTGTGGAACTTTTCGCCCGCCATAACAGCTCCGTACATCGAAAGGTTTCCGCCCTTGGAGTGACCCACGACATACAATTTTGCGTCGTCCGGAGTGCTGTCCGCAAGGTCGTTTAAGTAATTAACCGCGCACAACTGCGACTCGGTGGGCTTGTCGTACAAAAGGTAGAAATCCTCTTTCCATCCAACAATCGTGTCGTCGGTGCCGTTAAACGCAACGGCATATTCGCCCGTGGGAAAACGGAAAGTTATCGCGGTGAACTGCACCACTTTTTCGTCGTCGATAACCGACTTGCGGTCAGTTATTTCGACGTTTGCGAATCGCGCGGAATCGGCGCAAAGAGACAAAAGCGGAAAAGACTGCGGAATTACCACGCCGAGATCGACATATCCGGCGGGATTTTTTTCGATATATTTTTTTCTCGCCTCGCGAAGCGTCATGCTTTCGCCTTGCAATTTGGTAATATCCAGCATGGTTATCTGGGTAAGCACGGTCAGGTCAAGCAGGTTAAGCGGCTTTTTCGCAAACGGTATGCCGGCGTTTTCCAGCACATAGTGCGCCACGTTGCGTATAACCTGTTTTTTCACGCGTTTACGAATAACGGTAAAAGTACCTTTATACGCGCTTTTTTCGTCGAGAGCCGCGCTAATATCCGCTCCGGAAGCGCATGCGCATGCCGTTTTAAGACTTTGCTCGAACCCGGCACCCAGTTCGCAGGCGCAGGCAAAACATGCGATAAAACGCGCTTGCTCTTTCTTTCCGAGAATGAGCGTTTCGGCTTTGTAAATGCCGCCCATATAACCGAGTGCAAACATTCTGTCTCCGCCGAACACGATAACCGACTGCGCGCCTTTTTTCTGAAGATACGCCATGGCTTTGATTATCTCGGTTTCGGCAATTGTCTTTTTTCCGAAATATGCGCAAAGAGTTTTTTCGTCCGCAAACAGATAGTACGGACTGTATTTAAGCACTTCCGAAAGATTATGCTCGTCCGCGCGGAAAAGAACGCGCGCCTGAAGCGGTGCCACTGCCGAGAACACGTGCTTTACGGTATTTTCTCCGACGACGCCGGAAAGCTTTTCGGGAATAAGCACCAAGCTTTTCCCCGGTATTTTTTCAAAATCTCGGACAAACGGAGAAATCTCCTCGTCGTTTACGGGAAAATTTGCAATATTGCCCGTAAAACGTGTGGTTTTGCCGGAATCTATCTTTATTTGCAAAGTGTTTTCGCCTTGTTTTTCGTAAAATTTACATTTTTTATCCTGCAAAGCGCGCTTAATTTTGTCGCCGGTAATTCCGCCGATAAACTCGAAACGCATAGTCTGTTCGTTTGCGCTTTCTATAATATCGCAAATTTCGTTGGTCACGCCGCCCGCACTCGTTCCGCTCCAATTTACATAATTGTCGCCGCCGAGAGCCGCCTTGTCCGCGTTTGCCGATAAAATGAGTTCGGGCGAAAAAGAAACGCCGTAAATCATAGTGTACGCCTCCTTCATTTTTTATGTCTATATAATATCATTTTTTGAAGAATTTGTCACGGAATTTCAGCTATTCTTTATTTAATCTGCCCGCTTATTTTCCGGATCGTGTAAGTTTTTCGTCACAATCCCTATTTTCTCACGCGCAAAAACAAAATTCATAACCGAATAAATACCGATTAAAAATCGTTTGACAAAAATCTCATGACAAAGTATAATAGTTAGGTAATTAACTTTTTTACGGAGACACGACTATGCTTAAACGATTTATGGCGTACTACAAACCGCACAAACTGTTGTTCTTTTTCGACATGCTGGCATCGCTTGCGGTTGCCGCCATTGCGATAACTTACCCGATGATAACGCGCACAATGCTTAACACGTACATACCGGACAACAACATCCGCATGGTGGTTATTTGCGGCGGAGCGCTGTTGTGCGTATATCTCCTCCGAATGGGGCTTAACTATTTCATTCAGTATTACGGACACGTAATGGGCGTAAAAATGCAGGCTCAAATGAGAAGCGACATGTTCAATCATCTGGAAAAGCTGCCGTACTCCTTTTTCGACAATCACGAAACGGGTAAAATAATGTCGCGTATGACCAACGACCTTATGGACATAAGCGAGCTTGCTCATCACGGGCCCGAAAACCTTCTTATTTCTTCCATTTCGATAATAGCTTCGTTTGTTTATCTTTGCACGATAAACTGGTGGCTGACGCTTATCGTCTTTGCGTGCGTGCCTTTTCTTATACTCATAACCATGCTTCTGCGCAAAAAAATGCGTTCGGCATTTATGAGGTCGAGACAGTCGATAGGCGAAATTAACGCGGCGCTCGAAAGCAGCATTACCGGCATACGCGTAACCAAAGCGTTCAACAACAGCGAAATAGAATCCGAGAAGTTTGAAGAAGGCAATAAAAAGTTTGTGCATGCGCGCACCGACGCATACAAGGCGATGGGACAATTCCATTCGGGAACGTCGTTTATAAACGATGTTTTCAACGTCGTTGTGCTTATTGCCGGCGGCTTCTTCCTTTCCAAAGGTTTTATTCAGGTGGGCGACTACACGGCGTTTACCATTTCGGTAGGGCTGTTCATAGGTCCGGTAATGACTCTTATCGGATTTATGGAACAATATCAGAACGGCGTTACCGGCTTTCAGCGTTTTCTGGAAATAATGGACGCCGAGCCGGAAAAAGACGATCCTAATGCCGAAGAAATGAAAGTTGCCGAAGGACACATAGAATTCAAAAACGTCAACTACTCGTACAGCGAAGGCGAAGAAGTACTTAAAAACGTTTCTCTCGACATCAAAAAAGGCGAGAAATTTGCGCTTGTAGGTCCTTCCGGAGGCGGAAAAACAACAATTTGCCATCTTATCCCGCATTTTTATGACGTAAAAGACGGACAGATTTTAATCGACGGCAAAGACATAAACAAAATAACCCGCTCATCGCTGCGCGCCAACATCGGAATAGTTCAGCAGGACGTCTATCTGTTTAACGCAAGCATCCGCGATAACATTCTGTACGGAAGACCGGGTGCAACCGAAGAAGAAGTTATCGAAGCGGCAAAGCGCGCCAACATTCACAACTACATAATGAGCATGCCGAATAGCTACGACACGGTTATCGGCGAACGCGGCGTTAAACTTTCGGGCGGACAAAAGCAAAGACTTTCGATTGCCAGAGTATTTTTGAAAGACCCGGCAATTCTCATTCTCGACGAGGCTACGAGCGCACTGGACAACACCACCGAAATACTTATTCAGAACTCTCTTGACGAGCTGTGCAAGGGCAGAACAACCATAGTCGTGGCACACCGCCTCTCCACCATAAAAAACGCAGACGAAATTGCGGTGGTTTCCGACGGAAAAATAATCGAACAAGGTCCGCATGACAGTCTTATCGCAATGAACGGCGTTTATGCAAACCTATATAAATTACAATTCCGCAACGGCGAAAACATAAACGCAACCATAGATTTCTGATTTTCTTGATACGTTAACCAAAAATAAACATTCTTGTTTCAACGCGCGGCATTAAGTTTCGGCTTTTTGTCGCGCTTTTTATTTTCGGTATG
>USKH01000158.1 GCA_900555125.1 uncultured Clostridium sp. | reverse complement strand
TAGACTGGTCGCACGCCACCATAGGCAACGCCTCGGCTGACGCCGCAAGAACGTATCTGTTGTTCTGGCTTGACGGCGACATAGAGGGCGCAAACGAGTATCTCGATTTGTTCTGCAAAAAAAGCGGTATAGAAAAAAGTTACGTTCAGCGCTGGATGCCGATAGTTGCGGCTTCTCAGTCGGTGAAAGGAAAGGCGGCGGAACGCGAGTTTTTGCTGTCGTGGGTAAACGTGGTCGATTACGAGTAAATCTCGTCGTCAATAAAGTTCAATAGACAAATTTTTTACATCAAGGAGAGTTTATATTATGTTAAAAGTCACTGTTTGTATCGGTAGTTCTTGCCACATCAAGGGTTCGCGTCAGGTTGTGGGCGAACTTCAGGACCTCATCGAAAAGAATAATCTTCAGGGCAAAGTAGAACTTGCCGGCACGTTCTGTATGGGCAGATGCCAGGAAGGCGTTTGTGTTACCGTCGGCGACGAGTTTTTCTCGGTCAGCCCCGAAACTGCCGAAAAGTTCTTTACCGAAAACGTTTTGCCGAGGGCTTAAGGTATGATTGTCGTCAAGGTTTGCGTGGGAAGTTCCTGCTTTCTGAAAGGTTCGTCCGATATAGTGCAGATGCTTGAAAATAAAGTGAGCGAAGCAAAACTGGAAGACGAAGTAGTTCTCGTGGGAAGTTTCTGCGCGGGAAAATGCAATCGCGTGGGCGTTACCGTAACTGTGAACGACGACGTTTACACAGGTATCACCAAAGAGAATTTCTCGCAGTTCTGGAACGAAAAAATATTGCCGCGCGTGGCGTCTTCGGACGAAAACGCGTAGAAAAAAGATAACGGAGCGTGAAAACAAATGTCAAGTTGTCTTACCTTAAAAAAATCTAATTGTAAGAACTGTTATAAATGTATTCGTCACTGCCCGGTAAAGTCCATTAGATTTTCGGGCAACCAGGCGCATATCATAGGTAACGAATGTATTCTTTGCGGGCAATGTTTTGTTGTATGTCCGCAAAATGCCAAGGAGATTTCGTCCGAAACCGAAAAGGTTCGCGTACTCATTCAGTCCGGAGCTCCCGTTGTCGTCAGCCTCGCTCCGTCGTTTATCGCAAACTACGACGGCGTGGGTATAACCGCCATGAAAAAAGCACTTAAAAAGTTGGGCTTTTATGACGTGGAAGAAACGGCGATAGGCGCGTCTATAGTTAAAACCGAATACGAAAAAATGATGGCTGCCGAAGATCGCGACGTTATAATTTCGTCGTGCTGTCATTCGGTAAATTTGCTTATTCAGAAGTATTTCCCCAAAGAAATCCCTTGTCTTGCCGATATCATGTCGCCGATGCAGGCACATGCGGCGGACATTAAAAAGCGTATTCCGGACGCAAAAGTCGTGTTTATCGGTCCTTGCGTCGCCAAAAAGGACGAGGCGGAATACTACGAAGGACTGGTTGACGGAGTTCTGACGTACGAAGACCTTGCAAAGTGGATGGAAACCGAAAACATTTCGATAGAGAGAGAAACCGACAGCGACGAATTCAGTCGCGCGAGATTTTTTCCCACTACCGGCGGAATTCTCAAGACTATGGCAAAAGTGTCCGATTATACCTACATGGCAATCGACGGCGTGGAAAACTGTATAGCCGCGTTGAAAGACATCGAAAGCGGCTCGGTTCACAAGTGCTTCATAGAGATGTCGGCGTGCGTCGGCAGCTGCGTCGGCGGTCCGGTAATGGAAAAATATCACCGTTCGCCGATAAAAGACTATGCGGCGGTAGCCAAATATGCCGGCGATAAGGACTTTAAGGTGGAACAGCCCGACAGCCTGTCTATTCACAAAACATTTACGGTAATCGAGAAAAAGCTTTCGACGCCATCCGAATATGAGATACAGGAAATTTTAAGAAAAATGGGCAAAACCCGCCCCGAAGACATGTTAAACTGCGGATCGTGCGGTTACGACACCTGCCGCGAAAAGGCGATAGCCATTTTTCAGGGAAAAGCCGAAATCAGTATGTGCCTGCCCTATCTCGAACAGAAAGCCGAGAGTTTTTCCGACTGCATCGTAAACAACACTCCCAACGGACTTATCGTGCTTAACGAAAAACTCGAAGTACAACAGATAAACGATGCCGCGCGCAAAATCATGAATATCCGTTCGGCTTCGGATGTTCTCGGAGAAGAAGCGGTTCGTATTCTCGATACCGAAATATTCATGCGCGTTCTGCGCACCGGAAGAAGCGTTCGCGACGAGCGCACATACCTTGCCGAATACAAAAAGTACGTCGAACAGACAGTCGTGTATGACAACACCTATCATTTGCTGGTGTGCATTATGCGCGACATTACCGACGAGGAAAACGAGCGCGAAAAGAAGGAAAGCATTTCCCGCCAGACCGTGGAGGTGGCAGACAGAGTGGTTGACAAGCAGATGCGCATAGTTCAGGAAATCGCGTCGCTGCTCGGCGAGACGGCAGCCGAAACCAAGATTGCCCTTACAAAACTGAAGGAGTCCATTTCCGATGAATGATCTTTGCGTAGACATCGGCTGGAAAAGCATAAATCACTATGGCGAACAGCTTTGCGGAGACCATGTGGATATTGTGGAAAACGGCGACAATTCGCAGGTTATCGTGCTTGCGGACGGTTTGGGAAGCGGCGTAAAAGCAAGTATTCTTTCCACGCTTACCAGCAAAATTATTTCCACAATGATGGCGGAAGGACTGTCCGTCGAGGACTGCGTGGAAACCATTATGGCAACTCTCCCCGTCTGTTCGGTACGTGGAGTTGCATATTCGACCTTTACGATTATTCATATAGCGGATAACCGCGAAGCCGAGATAATCGAGTACGACAATCCGCAGGTAATAGTCATAAGAAACGGCGAGGAATATCCTGTTCGTCGGATTGAAATGAATATTTCCGGCAAAAAAGTATATCGCTCGTCGGTGACGCTTGCGGACGGCGACTTCTTTATCGCCATGAGCGACGGATGTCCGCATGCGGGGCTGGGAATTAAATACAATTTCGGCTGGAAACGCGAAGACATCGTGTCCTTCATGATCGAACACGTTTATTCCGGATATACGGCAAAAACGCTGTCGCACATTCTCATCGACGAAGTGGAAAAGTTGTATTGCGGCAAGCCCGGCGACGACGCCACGGCGTGCGTGCTTAAAGTGCGCAGGCGCGAACCGATGAACATTCTGTTCGGACCGCCTTCCAATCGCGACGACGCAAACAGAATGATGTCGCTGTTCTTTTCCAAAGAGGGCAAGCATATAGTTTGCGGAGGAACAACTTCTTCGATTGCCGCAAAATATCTCGGAAAACCCATAAAAACCAACTTAAGCTTTGAAAAAAGCGACGTTCCGCCCATTGCCGAAATAGAGGGCGTGGATTTGGTCACCGAAGGAGTAATTACGGTAAACAAAGTGGTCGAGTACGCAAAAGACGCGCTCGGCGACAACAAATTGTATGAAAAATGGAGTGTAGGTCGCGACGGAGCATCGCTTATATGCCGATTGCTGTTCGAGGAAGCTACCGACATCAATTTCTATGTCGGGAAGGCAATCAACCCCGCGCATCAAAACCCGGATCTCCCGATAAACTTCAACATTAAAATGAACCTTGTAGAAGAGCTGTCCAAGTGTCTCAGACAAATGGGCAAGCGCATCAAGGTAAGCTATTTTTAAGGATTACTATTATGAGAAAATTCGATACAAAAGTTCAACATCTGAAATACAAAGTATTGCGTGAAGTTGCAAGAGAAGCTTG
>USKH01000157.1 GCA_900555125.1 uncultured Clostridium sp. | reverse complement strand
GCCGAAAAAATTATATTCGGGCTGTTTAAAAAATATTCGCTGAAATACACGCCCGAAGTTTTTCCTTCGTTTAAAAAAATAAACAAGCAGTTCTGGCGGCGCATCGAACAAGGCGAAATAGACAGAAAATATTTAACCGAGCATCGCTTTGAAACAATATTTGCCTATCTCGGAATAGATTTCGACGGGCCTGCGTTTGAAAAAGAATTTTTGCGCGGTCTTCACGATTCGTGCGAAGAAGTTGACGGCGCAATCGATACCGTTAAATATCTGGCTGCAAAATATCCGTTGTTCGTGGCGAGCAACGCATTTTACGAACAGCAGATAAACCGCCTTACGCTTGCCGGTATTATCGATTGCTTTAAGGGCGTGTTCGTCTCCGAAAAAGTGGGCTGCAACAAGCCGTCGCCCGAATTTTTTGCAAAAATACTCAACCTGGCGCACGTGGACAAACCGGATAGCGCACTTATGGTGGGCGATTCGCTTGAAGCGGATATAATCGGCGCGAAAAAAGCCGGTATGCAAACCTGTTGGTTTACCGGCGAAAAAAGCGACAAACACGCAGATATAATCATACACTCGATAAGCAAGCTGAAAGAAATACTATAATAGTTACTTTTATTGAATTTTTAACTGTGCTTTCATTACTTTTTCATATGACGAGAGTATAATATTAAACAAAAGTATAGGTTTACTCGTTAATGAGATTAGCAAAACTGACAACTGCATTTATATTTGTGTTTGCGATATTTGCGCTTAGCGCGGCATGCGGCAAAACCGCGCCAAGTTCCGAATACGAAGGAGCCGGCGATCGCATCGGAATGACGGCGGATATGGAAATTGCGCCTTCTTATTCGGCTGCAGAGAAAGCCGAAACACTCGCTCGTAAAGCGGCTTTTCCCGATATTCCTTATGAAAACGACCAATGGCAGAACTATGTAAACGGATCGGGAAATTACACATACGTTATTCTGGGCGATTACTGCTCGTATGTCGTGGGAGAGGCAGGCGAAAATGTTATAATAGACAATTCGCAAAACATAATCACAATTGCTCAGCCGGGATATTATCGTTTTGTCGGAACATTATCGTGCGGCAGTATAGTTGCCGAGGCAGACGGAAACGTTCGCATCATTTTAGACGGCGTTCGCCTGACCGGTAAAGACGGCGCGCCCATTCGCTTTTATAAAAAAGGACAAAAAGTAGTAACTTTTGCCGAAGAAAAAGAAAATATTGTTTCTGCGCCCGCTTCGGTGTCCGATTCAAATCAGAACCGCGAAAACCCGTCCTGCGCGATATATTCCGAAAGCGAACTTACGTTAAACGGGAAGGGAACGGGGGAGATAAACGGAAAAAAAGAAAGGGCGATAGTGTGTCGCTCTACACTTAAAATAAAAACAGTTGAGCTTGAAATCCGCTCTAAAACCGACGCTGTGACGGCGATGAACGTTGTGATTAAAAACACGTCGCTGGTTATCGATTCTACCGCAGGAAGCGCGATTATCGCCGAACGCTACGGATTTCTGACCAAAGAAGGATATGTCGTGATTTCCGACTCTGACGTGCGTGCTGTTTCCGCGTTCGACGCAATAAGCGCGACCGATCTGGTGTACGTAACAGGCTCCGATTCTTTTCTCAGCATTTGCAGCGGCAACGGCTCGTCTTCGGTTTTATACGATGAAATATATTCGAGAAAGGGTATAGTTTGTGGCGGCTGCGTATGTATCGAAGAAGGCGGCGTTTATATTGACAGCCTTGACGATTCGATTAAATGCTCGGGCGAAACTCTTTTAAGCGGAGGCTTTCTGACGGCAAGCACCGAAAAAACAGCCGTTAATTCCGTCCTTACCGAAATAAAAGGAGGCAGGACGGAAATAGCTCGTTCATCTGTGGGAATTAAAGGTTGTCGCTTGTCGCTTTCCGACGGCTCGGTTAAAATAACTTCAAACGAAAACGGGATTAACCTCTCTGCGATAAACGGAAACGACAATGCCTGCGCTCTTGTGATGAAAGGCGGCTATGTAGACGTTTCTACCTGCGGCACATGCATAAAAACCGACGGAAAGATTCTGGTTTCGGGCGGTTCGCTCTGGTGCGACAGCAGTCAGGCTCCTTCGGAGCCTGCGGTTATCGCCAACGAAGGATTCAGGACGGACGGCGGCAGAATAATGATAATCGCGGGACTCGGAATGATACAAACCCCGGTAAAGCAATCGATGCAGGACAGCGTGACCATTTCGTTTAAGCGAGGGATATCATCGCATTCTACCGTATCGCTTAAATACGACGACGTAGTGCTTTTCTCAAGAGAAGTGGTAAACAAGGTGGGTAGCCTGTTTTTTACATGCCCTAACTTTTCGCGCGATTATGATTGTTCTCTTGCGATAAACGGTTCCGTAGTGAAGAAATTTCGCCTTTCTCAGACTTTCACCGAAAAGGGCGTTGCATAAAAAATAAAAAAGATCCTCGCGCCGGGTGGCTGCGGGGATCGTGTTTTTAAGCGTTGTTATTGCGAGGGACCGACTTTTCTGTACAGACGGGTAATTTCGTCCAAAATATCGGGGTATTCGAAGTCTCGATGATATATGAGATTTATTTCTCGCGTTATGGACAGATTTTCCACCGGGATAGCCGAGAATTTATTCTTTTTCAGTTCCGAAAGGCAGGTGTTGTGCGCCAGTACCGAAACTCCGAAGTTGTTTTTAACCAATTCTTTGATGATTGCGATGTTGTCTACTTCCAATATGACGTTGAAGTCGTCTATCGACTGATTGTTGCTGCTTAAGTTTGCTTCGAACAAAGTTCTTGTTCCTGCACCCGGAAGGCGAAGAATGAGATTTTCCTTTTTCAGTTCGTCAAGAGTAACCACGCTCTTTTTGGAAAGCGGATTGTCGTTGCCCACGGCAAGCACAAGGTAGTCGGTGTCGAGAAGGATGGAGTTGAAATTGCTGTCCGAAATCTTTCCGTCGATAAGTATCACGTCAACTTCGTAGGTTTTCAGTTTCTGGTACAGATTTTGAATGGTATCCGAAATAATGGTCACGTGAGTTTTCGGGTTTTCGTTGCAGTATTCGGCAAGAAGGGTGGTGGAAAGCCCTGTTTCAAGCGATTGAGTAATGCCGATATTCAAGTGACGAATGTTTTTTTTGCGGTCTTTGAGCGCGATTTTCAGGTTTTGTTCGAGCGCGTTTATGCGCTTGGCATACTTAACCAGGATTTCGCCGTCTTCGGTTATTTTAAGTTCCCTGTCGCCGCGAAGAAACAGTTTTACTTTGTACTCGTCTTCGAGATAGCGTATGTGCTGGCTTACCGCGGGTTGCGTTAAATTGAGCGTTGCGGCGGCTTTCGTGATGCTGCCTTGTTTGTATACTTCCAGAAGAGTATGAAGTCTTGCGTTTATCATTTTGTCACCTATAAAAATAAATAATTGTTGTCGGTAAAAACATAAGCTGTGATTATCCTTTATTATATAACGAAACTCGGTTTTTGTCAAGAGCGGCAACGCAATATTTTTTTATCCGCGCATAAATTTTGATAATCGTTTATTCGGATTTGTATGTTTTTTCAAGAGAACCGGCTGAAATAGTTTTATTTTACCCCGTGTGAATGTATAATTATCGAACAATTTGTTTAATAATTATCGAAATTTCCCAAAACTATGCGAAATCTCTCGACAGGCGCGAAAAATTATTATATATTAGACTCAGCAATCGAAAATAAGGACGATTTTATGAAAAAAGAAAAAAGATTCGACATGTTCAATAAAACGCAGAAGCCCGCATGGT
>USKH01000156.1 GCA_900555125.1 uncultured Clostridium sp. | reverse complement strand
GTCGGGCTTGCCGCGGCTATTCCTACTCTCCTTGTCGCATCGTTTATGCTGCTTATAGTTTTGTAAAATCGCAACGGGTTTGTTATAGTGCAACAAACCCGTTATTTTGTGTAAATAAAAAGCGTAAAAAGGCATTGCTTTAACAAAAAAGTTGTGATACAATACAATATAATACAATGGAGAAACTTAACGCATGAAGAATAAAATTAAAATGTCGGTTGCGGGACTCGGAGCAAGAGGCGGCAGCCTTATAGAAAACGTTCTTTGCAACCGCGACGATATAGAAATAATTGCGGTTTGCGACGTATATCCCGACAGAGCGGAAAAAAACATTGCGGTAATAAAGGAAAAAACGGGCGTAACCGCTGCCGGATATTCCGACTACAAACAAATGTTTGCCGTCGCTCGTCCCGACGCCGTTCTGGTGTCCGCCGCATGGGAATACCACACCGAGATAGCCGTAGCCGCACTCAAAGCGGGCGTTGCCGTTGCAATGGAAGTGGGCGGATGCTATTCGGAAGAAGAAATGTGGGAGCTTGTACGCGCGTGGGAGCAAACCGGTACTCCGTTTATGTTCATGGAAAACTGTTGTTACGACAAAGCCGAAACGTTGGCAACCAATATGGTACGCGCCGGCAAATTTGGCGAAATAGTACATTGTTCCGGCGCATATTCGCACGATTTGCGCGAGGAAATTGCCTGCGGAGATAAAAACAGACATTACAGACTTCGCAATTATCTCAATCGCAACTGTGAAAACTATCCCACTCACGAGCTGGGTCCCATTGCGAAGCTGCTTAAAATTAACGCCGGCAATCGCTTTGTGTCGCTTGTGTCGGTTGCGTCGAAATCGGCGGGAATGGAGCAGTATGTCGCCGACAACAAGGATAAATACGCGGCTCTTGCAGGCAAAAAGTTTGCTCAGGGCGACGTTGTAAACACGATAATAACATGTGCCGGCGGACAGACAATTCTGCTTCGCCTCGATACCACGCTTCCGCGGTTTTACGAGCGCGATTTTATTGTCAGAGGAACAAAGGGCTTTTATTCGGGGAACTGCAATATAGCGTTTATCGACGGCGTTGATCCCGACGAATTCGATACGTCGAAGGCGTACAAAGAGATGTTCGACAGCGGGAAAAGATACTCCGAATTTTTACCCGAACCCTGGAAAAACATAACGCCCGAGCAGATGAAGGCGGGACACGGCGGAATGGACTGGCTGGAATTTGAAGAATTTTTCACATGCCTTAAAGAAAATAAGCCTATGCCGCTCGACGTGTACGACGCCGCAAGTCTTATGATAGTGTCCGTTCTCAGCGAGCAGTCGATAGCAAAAGGCGGAGCGCCCGTCGCATTTCCGGATTTTACCGGGGGAAAATGGCTGGTAAGAAAAAACAGAGACGTAAATCTTATAGGCTGAAAATAAGAAGTTTTAATAAAACGGCAACCGAAACGAGATACGAAAAAGACACCTGCGACTTTTTTCCGCGGATGAGCCAAAGCCTTTTATTTCGTTATATAAATATTTTGCAGATATATATTGTGTGTTTATATGACAAGAGGGCGTAACGGCCTCAACATGTGTATAAACGCGTACATAATGTACGCAACAATGGTTTTTTTGTAAAAAAACAAAAAAAATCATAAAAATGTATATAAATGTTATGTTTAAGCTTGACTATATAGAAAAAATATGTTATAATACAGTCGTCAAAGGAAAAATGTGACGAAAATATACACCAAAACAACAAAGGAGGCTAATTATGGAATTAAACAGTCTTTTTACGATTGACGACCTCAGAAACGTCGAAAGTTTTCTCCGCGAAGTGGACTCGCTTGACGAAGCTATCATCATCAAGGACAATCGTCCTATGTACCGCGTTATTCGTATAGGTTCGCCTTGCGACAGATGGGTAGAGGAAAAACGCAATACCCGCGGCAATCTCTGGAAGGCTATGAGCGAGTTCCTCGAAACATGCGAAAATCAGACCGCACACGCAAAGGACATTGCGTATGCGATAAATGCCGAGCGTTCGTATATTACCCGTTCGGGCGCGCCCGTTTCGCCCATTCAGATTCGTTCGCGGGCTCAGGCAAAACCCGAATTTTTCAAGTGTTCCAAGGGAAATATGATTCAGCTTCTGAAAAAATATTGACGATGACGGAGTGCAGTCACGCTCACTAATTGAAATCGGTCGCATATAAAAACTAAACGCAAAATTACAGCCGCGTAAAACTCTTCGCGGCTTTTTGCATATAAAAAGGTAAATAACGGCATTCTAAACGTATGAAAAACGCATTCGGAAAAATTTTCGCGACGGCTGCCGCAATCGCCATCGTTCTTTTGGCGGCTTTCCTGCCGGCGGAAATAAAAACCGCGCGAGCCTTTTCGGATAAAGCCGACGAAATCGCGTCAGAGCGCATTTTCGGCGACCAAAAAAGCTGCCTTACCGTGTGCTATTCGGGAAGAACGACAACATATACCGACGAAGAAATTGCCGCTCCCGACCATGAAGCGGAATATGAAATACACGAAAACAAAATAAATTCCGGACATCGCGAAAAGGCGGCGTTAGTAAAACAACGTGTAAAGCGCGGCTTGTCCAAAAAGTGTGCGCTTGTTGCTTCGTATCCGCTTTTACCTGCGTTTTTCGAGAAAATATCCCGTGAAATCGAGCGGCTCCCCAAGGACAGCGAAATGACTTTTTCGCCCGGCGGGCAGCCCAAGTTTATAATAACGCGTGAAAAAAACGGAATAAAAGCCGACGAACGCGCCTTTTATTCGGATGTGTTTGCCGCCTGGCAACGCTCGTCGGCCGCCGTAATTACGCTGAAAACCGAGGAAATACCACCCGCCGTGACCGCCGCGGATAACAAAAAACAGACATTTTTAAAAGCGAGGTTTTGCACCGATTATTCTCGGTCGGGCAAAAACCGCAAGCACAACGTCGAGCTTGCTATGCAAAAAACGGACGGGACCGAACTATCGGACGGCGAAAGTTTCTCTTTCAATAAAACGGTGGGCAGAAGAAGCGGGGAAAACGGATTTTACGAGGCAAAAATAATCGTGGGCGGCGAATACGTTGACGGATTGGGCGGCGGAGTGTGTCAGGCTTCAACCACGCTGTACAATGCGGCGTTGCTTGCCGGCATGAACGTGGACGAAGCGGGCAGCCACACGCTTGCTCCGTCGTATGTGGCGCCGTCGTTCGACGCGGCTGTAAGTTACGGTTCGCGCGATCTTAAGTTTACCAATTGCTCGGGCGGAAGAGTGTTTATCCATACGTATTGCAGCGGCGGCAAAGCGATAGCAGAGTTTTACGGCGTAGAAAATAAGTACCATATAGTCCGTAAAAGCGTGGTTGTGTCGCAGGGAGAGGCGCCCGAGGATAAAATAATAATAGACGAAGAGGGCAAATATTTCGCGCCCGACGCCGAAGAAGGCAGCATGATGCGCATAAGGGGCGGATCGGCTTCTCTTGTAAGCGAAGGGTATCTTCTGTATTACGAAAGCGGAAAATGCGTTAAAACAAGAAAGATTCGAAGCGATAAATATATGCCTGTTCGCGGAATATTGGTAAAAAAACCATAATTCGCACCGGCTACAACGAAATACGCCTTGACAAAAGCTTTAAAAAATTGTAAAATTTAAGCGTCGGATTATATCGACGTAATTTTTTTTCGAGGCATGACAAATGAAAACGGATTTACTGTGTGCGATAAGCGGGTACGGAATGGTAACGGGAGCTTCCGTTTTACTGGCGGCGTTTCTGTTGTTTTTCATATCCAAAAAGCG
>USKH01000155.1 GCA_900555125.1 uncultured Clostridium sp. | reverse complement strand
ACTTTTTCAAAGAAAAATCGTTTTTAATAGGCTCGTTGCCTTTATCGGCAGACAATTCGGCTTGATTTTTACCCGAATTTTGCTTCACTTTATTCGGCTGTTTATCCTTTTGGGTTTCTTGTTGCTTTTCAGGCTGCTTTATTTTTTTTTGCGGTTCGGACGGCTTTTCGGATTTCTTTTTGTCGTCGGGTTTTGCGTTTTGATTTAGCGTTGCCGTTACTTTCGCGACAGATCCATGCCGACCGTTTTTATCCGACTTACCGTCGCCCTCGCCAACTTTTCCAAGCTGAGTCATAGCTTGCGTTTTTTTGCTTAAATCGCCGAGCTTTTTATCATCCGACCTGTTATTAGTGTTTTGTGCAGACTTAATATTGTTTTTATCGCTGTCTCTTGAGTTAGATCCGGACAAAACCGCATTATTTCCGGCTGCCATGTTATTCTTAGCCGCTGACTTCCCGCTTTGATGCGTTGCAGAATATTGTCCGACTGCATCTTTTTTCGTTTTTTGAACGGCTAAGGTTTTATCGCGCTCGCCGGAAAGGTTAATTTTGTTTTCGGAAATCGTCTGCTTTGCAACTTTGCTCTTTTCAAGACTATCAGAAATATTGGCGGCATACTTTTGTTGCTTAGACTGATTTACATCGGAATTTTTGGCGTTTACCGAGCTTGTTTTTGCAAACTTGTCCCAAAGCGAACACACTTCGGAAAATTGTTCGTCGGCTGCCGTAATCGACAATATAGACGCTTTGATGTCGTATACAAGCACAACGCGTTTGTTGTTTTTAACCAGCCCGTATCTGTCAAAATGACTTTTTTCGGTGGGAGCAGTGTGCATTGCAAGAACATAACCGTTTTTGACAAGTTGCGCGGGAAAAGCCACGGCTGTGTTTTTATCAACGTTTTTATAGTCTTTTTTATCGGGAATAACGCTCATTGTTCTCCTTAGAAAAACAAGCTGCCCTTAAATTTATAAGAACAGCTTGCATTTGTAACTTATTTGCTTTTAAGATTATTTCGTGGTCTTCTTTTTGCGGCTTACGATGAGGTAAACAACGATGCCGGCAATAAGAGCAACCGCAACTACAATCAGAACGATTGTAACAACCATAATGGTGCTTACGGTGTTTGCCGAAGCTTCGGTTACGGTGATGGTAAAGCGTTTAGTGGAAACGTTACCGTTCTTATCGGTTACTTCATAGGTTACTTCATAAGTACCTGCTGCGTCCAAGGTGATATTTTCGCCCTTTCCGCTGAGGGACTTAACGGTAGCTTTGGTGGAACCATCCTTGCTGAGAGTTTTAAGAACGGTTACGCCGGTTTCGGACTTATCGGTAAGCTCGATTGCGTTGAATTCGAATTTCGCGCCGACCTTAGCGGTCTTTACGTGCTCCGCAACGGTAAATTCGGGAGCGTTGATGTCGCCCACTTTAACAGTGAAGCTTACGGTATCGCTGCTGCCGCCGACCGATGCAGTGTACTTAACGGTATAAGATCCGTTGGAGTTGGGCTTGAAGGCGTAGGTTCCGTCAGCCTGTTCGGTAACTTTCATTTCAACGCCGGAAGAATGAGTAACTTCTACTTTAACGTCTTCCTTCTTTGCGTTTTCAACGGAGTTGTAAGCGATCATAGCGGGCAGGGTAACTTCGGAATTAACTTCCTTAACGTATGCGGGAACGGATGCTCCTACGGTTTCAAAAGTAATATTGCTATCCTGATTTGCAATGATGCTCTTCTTTTCGATTGCGTAGCTGTTGAGCCAAGCTTCGTAGCCTGCAGCACTGCTCTGATAATCTTTGGTGTAATCGGTGGTGGTGACGATGAGCGGCTTATCGGTAACTTTGTAGGTGCCTGCGGTCATCATTACGAATTCTTCACCCATGAGGCTGAATCTTCCGCCGCTGATTTCGTGAGCGGTTGCAAGATACACGTCTTCGTCTGCAGCCTTAACGTAAGTGCTATAGTTGTTGAGAGTGAAAGTGCTGTTTACGAGTTCAACGGTGGTATAGATGTTTGCGGAAGTAGGCAGAGTTCCTGCGGACGGACCGGTGGGTCTGGAGTCGGAATCTGCTTTGGGAGCAACTTCGATGGGATACATTCTTACGGAGTTGTTGCCGTAAACGTCGAATACGCGAACTTCGAGATAATAAGTTCCTTCGGTGGTAGGAATGAAGGTGATGTTTCTTACGATCTTGGTGTTGTCGGCCCAATAGATTTCAGCACTGAACTGAGTGAGATAGATGCCTTCGGAGGTCTTGATGCCGAGTTCCACGCCGACGTTTTTAACTTCGCTTGCGGGGATATCACCGATCTTAAGAGTACCGTAGTTGATTTCGCCTACGCCGCAACGCAGATCTGCGTCTTCGTTCTTAACGAGAACGACGTCGTAGCTGAGTTCCTTAGCGGAAGCCTTAACAACCTTGATGGTGATTTCTTTAGTGGTTACGTTACCTGCAGCGGACTTAGCAGTTGCGGTAAGGGTAACGGTTTCGCCGGTTACTTCGAGTTCGCCGATTTTAGTATCGGTGCAATCGAGCACTTCTTCGCTCTTGACGTCGATGGATTTTTCTCCGGAGGTCAAAGTGTACGAAGTGGTGAGGTTGCTGTCTTCCTTGGAATAGAACGTAGCTGCCGGAACGGTGAACGTAGCGCCTTTTTTAACCACTACTCTTTCGGGAGCATTATTAACGGTTACGGTAGGCTCGGTTTCGTCGGCATAGTCTTCTACAACGTTGATATAATAGGTGGAAGTGCTTGCGGTGTTGCCGGTTTTATCTTTAGCGGTATAAACAACGCTGTAGTTGCCGGTAACTGCATACGAATAAGTTTCCTTAGCCTCTTCCATCGAGCTCTTGATTGCTTCTACGTACGACTTGATATCGAAGGTAAACGACTTAGCGTCTGCTTTGAAAGTGTACTTGGGAGCAGTCTTGAACACGCTGTTGGTGGACGTGTATTCAACGTCTTTATCGGTGTTGATATTGTCGAAACGAGCAACTGTCTTTCCCTGAGGATCGGTGACGGTGAGAGTCACGACAAGCTCAGCGGTTGCGGTGTCGTTATCGTAGAATTCGGGCATACCGAAAACAATCGAATTGTCTGCAAGCTCTTCGGTCTTGTTCTTAACCGACTTCCAGCCCCAGTTGGTGGGAAGCGTGGTTGCGTCGAAAGTGATAACGGGCGCCTTTCCGTCGGAAACCGCTACGGTGTATTCCAACACGTCTGCGGCATTGCCTGCGTCGTCGACAGCCTTATAGGTAACTTTGTAATCGCCTTTGGTTGCGGGATAGAAATAGGTTCCGCCGAGAACGGTCTTGCCTTCGCCGACATAAGTTTTGTTTGCGGCAGCGTCAAAATAGATAGCGTTTTCGGTGAAAGAAGTAGCAAATCCGGTTTTTTCGTCAACAACCGCTTCTTTAAGAGAGTTGCCGTTGGGATCCTTAACCGAGATTTCAACCTTAACGGTCTTGTCGTAATCGTCGGAAACGGTTGCGGTGGGCAGAGTAAGCTTGCTCTTAAGCTGAGCGGTCTTGGGGAAGTTGGTCACGGTGATAGTGGGCTTTCTGTCGTCCTTAAGCGCGCTCTGAACCTGGATTTCGTAGTCCTTGGAAAGAACCTTGGAGCCGCCTGCAACGGTGGTTTCGTAACGAACGAAAGCAGTACCCGCTTCGGTAAACTTGTAACCTTTGTCGGTCTTCTCGTTTGCTACGCCGCTGAGAGCGGGAGCGATTTTTTCGCCTACGACGGTAGAAACGCCGTTTTCGGTTTTAACGAGATAAGCGGACGGAATGTTGTATTCCGTA
>USKH01000154.1 GCA_900555125.1 uncultured Clostridium sp. | reverse complement strand
CCATCCTTTACCTGTCGTGAATCTAATTAGAAATATTTCTAATTAGTTTATAGCACACCTCATCGCAAAACGCAACAGGCATTTAGATATTTTGCGGGAGATTTTTTTGATATGGAAAATGATAATGTGCAGAACCAACTGAAAGATATTATCGGGCAGTGCAGGCGCAAGGATTGCCTGGGGAGAAAACCGGCAAACCTGGCGGATAAAATGACGGGTGCGTTATACGGAAGGTTCGCCGGGTGTTTGTTGGGCGTTCCGGTAGAAAATCACAGTATCGAAAATATGACGGAGCTTGCAGGGAAAAACGGAACCTCGTTTCCTCCGACCGATTACTGGACAAACGTCGATAATCCGGACGGAATACAGTACGGAATCAGCAAGCGAACCGAGTACACAAAAGGCGGAATGACTTGCGTTGCCGTAGACGACGATATTACGTATACAATTCTCAATTTGCTGCTGCTTGAAAAATACGGAGAAAACTATACGGTGGACGACGTAGGAAAGCTGTGGCTCGATATTCTTCCCTACGCATGCACGGCAGAGGACGAAGCGCTTAAACAGCTTAAAGAAAGAACCGAACCTATGCATGCGGCAGATTTCAACGATTATGTGGAATGGATAGGCGCGGCAATAAGAGCGGATGCATTCGGATACGCATGCGCCGGTTTTCCCGGAAAAGCGGCGAGGCTGTGTTACAACGACGCATATCTGACGCACCGTAAAAACGGAATATACGGCGAGATGTTGTGCGCTGCGGCTGTGTCGGCGGCATTTACCTCGAAAACGCCTCTCGACGCGATAAAAATCGGTAAAAAGTTCATCCCGATCGGCTGCGAACTTGACCTTGCTCTTGACTGGGCGCTGTCGTATGAGGGGAAAATTAAAGATTATCTGCATGCAAGAGAGTTGCTGGACAAAAAATTCGCCGATATGAATTGCGTCCACACTATAAACAACATGTGCGCATTGACATTCGGGCTAATGCTGGGCGGTAGCGATTTTACGGCAATACTTTCAAATACGGTAGCAATAGGACTGGACAACGATTGCACCGGGGCGACAGCCGGTTCGATAGCCGGGGCGTGTTTGGGCGCGCAAAACATTCCGCAGTATTGGTATAAAAATTTTAACGACAAAGTTCTCACATACCTTAAGGGGTATCCGCAATTGTCCATAAACGACGTCGCAAAGAGATTTGAGGCGTTGAATAAATAAAAAACGGGAGGAAAAAATGAAAAAAAAGATTTTAATTTCTTTACTGCTTGCCGCTGTTGTTGCGGGAGCAGGACTTGCGTTCGGGACAATTCCCGGCGTAAAAGCCGCAGAGCCTACTCCGGTTGAAGAATTTTCGGCTGAAAAGACATTTGTCGACAGATTCGATGTTCTCGGCGACAGCGGAATGTCGCTCGATTCCGGGTACAGATTTTCTGCATCGGGCGAGGCAATGATTTTGAGTAAGGTCGACGATTTTACCGATTTTACACTGGATCTGAGTTATGAAATTCTGGACGAGCAGAAAGGTCAGCCGAACAATGAAGTAGGCGTTCTGATCCGCGCGAAAAATCAAGCCGGAGACGGTCTTACGGGCGGATTAAGCGGTATGCTGATCGGTTTCGAATATGACCAGTACGAAGAATTGCAGGTGTGCGTAGGCAATTATTTCAACGGTGTTTTCGAAAAGGAAGGTTATTGGTCTGCCGGTTGGGGCAGAGGATTTGCCCGTCGCGACATCAGAATTGTTGTCAAAGGCGACGTTGTAGCGATAATTATCGGCGGCTGGCATGCGCACGTTCAGCTCAACAAGTTCTTCGCAACCGGTTCGGTGGGCGTTATTTCAAAAAACGTCGCGCTTGAAGTCAACGGTATAAACCTTTCGTCCGCGCCCGACGAAATTTACGGTTCTGTTATCCGCGAGCAGTGGAAAGGCTCCAACGTTATAGGAACGGGTAAAGCGTTCAAAAACGGTCAGACGCACGAATTCGTTATGAGTTTGCCGTCAGGCGTGGCGGAAGCTTCGGCGGTTACTATGTACAGACGTGCGGAGACAAATTCACACGCTTCGGCTGTCGTGAAAATCGACGGCGAAACAATAGGCACGTGGTCGGGTAAAGACGGAGACGTAAAACACGATATTCCGCTTGATTTCGTTAAAGGTAAAGATAAAATAAAATTTGAAATTACCGCCGATGACAGCGAAAACTACTTCAATTCGGATTATTATATTCTTACATATACCACTAAAAACGGCGAATACGTAGCGGATTCTCTCGACATCGGTTCCGCTTACGACGAAAACAACCATGCATTTAAATGCGGCGAAGCGTTCTGGGCGTCTTTCTGGCAACGCTTTATGAACACGAGCAACAGGCAACTGCTTTCTGCAACGCCCGGCGCAAAAGTCGATTACATAATGGCACCCGTGATTACCGTTTCCGATATAACTGCAAACGAAGGCGAAACGATAAATCTTGAAGACTATGTTTCAATCGAAACAAGCGGATTTAAAATCAAGTACACCTATCTTTTCGACGGACAGAGCGTTGAATCTCCCGTAATCGAAAAAATCGAAAAAGGCGAACACAGCTTCGGCGTAAAAGCTGAAGCCGTTCCGTGGTCCGAATATTCGCTTTCGGGCGTAAAAGGATTTGACGACGTTTTCGCGGGCGGGAAAATTACGGTTGGTGAAGGCGTGTCGCAGTCGATTGAAATAGGCAAAGATATGTATTCCGATAAAGTGCTCGGAGGTTGGGTAGGAGCCAACTGGGGTATTTACGCCGGGCTTGACACAGAGTGTCAATTCAACGATCGTCCCAATCCCGCAACCGAAATAAAATGGAACATCGGTAAGGGATATTGCACCGACGACGATACCAACGTTGAGTATACTTTCCTGCACATGATGGACGTTTACGGCGTGAACGGCGTCGCATACGAAGATTTCAGGCAGGAATGGGAAACGCATTGTCAGGATTATATATGGTGCGGAAATCTGACCGCCCGCAACCTTATGAGTGCGGGGCTGATGCCGCCGTATACAGGGTCAAAAGAGTATAACAGTAACTGGAACGCAATCGACGCTCAGATAGAGTGCGAACTGTTCGGAATGATAGCACCGGGTATGCTTCGCAACACATACGACAGAACCAAATGGTGGCTTAAATCCGTAGGCGACGGAGTTGCTGTCGAAAATGCATGCTACTACGCTATGATGTGTTCTCTGTCGTTTGTGGAAAGCGATATCGAAAAAATCATCGGCGAAGTAAATCGTTGTATAATGGTGTATTCGGACGCCGAAGCCGCATTGACCGTTTCCGACGCCAATTATGTTCTCGAACTGTACAAGGCGAACAAACAGGCGTATGAAACGGATAAAGAGGCATGGCGCACGGTAAGAAAAGCAATATGCGACGACATTTACAGAAACGGCTCGGCGGTTGATGCAAGAACCAATTTCTGTGCAACCATAATGTCGCTTTTGTTCGGCGGCGGCGATATAAAAGAAACGGGAAGAATTTCCGTTCTTGCGGGCTGGGATAACGACTGCAACGCCGCAACAGCACTTACTATTGCGGGTATGATCAAAGGTTATGACGGTCTGCCCGAAGACTTTCTTGCTAAGAACGGGAACTATTACCTGAATACGCGCCGACCCGGACTTACGGATTCTACGCTTGAAGAAATCACAGAAAGAATACGGAGTCATGCCGAAACCGTAATAGCCGATCTCGGAGGAGTAATCGGCGACGATAAATACTCCGTTGTCGACGGACCGTTTGTTCCGGTTGAATACAATACGAGCAAA
>USKH01000153.1 GCA_900555125.1 uncultured Clostridium sp. | reverse complement strand
GATCTAGAAGCCGGGGTGTATTCATCATCCGTTTGCTTTACCGTAAACGAAAAAAGTCCGCCTCTTTTGCCGAAAAAGCAAATAAAAGCAAGAACGGCTATCAAAGCAAGGGCTACATATAGCTCTTTTCCGTGAACGGCTGCTAACGCTTTTTTGATTTTATCAACCATTTTACTCATAAATAACTATTCGGTCCTTTTCAATTTTTATAGCACGATTAACAATGTCAATTACCTTTTCAACATTATGTATATGTCCCTTTTCATCCTCTATGCCGTCCGAGTTCAATTTGACGATAACATAATGTATTTCAAGGTTTGCGTTTTTATACTCGCCGTCAATAGATGTGCTTGCAGAGGAAAATCCCGCTGCATCTAAATCGGCTTCAATTTTTTTTGTTATCAATCCAAGTATATAATCTTCTACGTAGTTTTCGTATCCGGCGTCATCCGAATAAACATACTCGAACCATTCGCCGATGTTTTTAGTTTTTCCGATAATAATCGGGAGCGGAGCGATTATAATCAGCGACAGAACTATTCCTACGCATTTTTCTACCGTTTTTTCGCTTTTTCCGCCGTGAATCAATATTTTTAGCATTGCCGACACTATACCGGCAATAAGCAACGAAATTATCCAGCTTTTAAAAGCAGTTCCCATGTCAAATCACCGCGCTTCCGCAAATCATTACCGCGCCAATGAAAATTAAGGTAAGAAAAGTTGCTCCGGTAACGGCGGCGCGCACCACCGAAATGCCGGCTTCCGTTTTTTTCAGTACTCTGACCGCACAAGATACTTTAAGCGGCTCGGCTACAGCACTGACCGCCTTCAACGATAACGACAGCGCAATAAGTGAAATAATAACCGGAATAAATCTCATAAATATCAGAATTAAGACGGTAAGCCCGGCTGCGTTTTTGATAATTACGCTGCCGGCTATTACATAATTAAAGCCGTCGGACAAATATCCGCCTATTATAGGCACGTACTTACTGAGGGCAAATTTACCCATTCTCAGCGAAACTCCGTCTTTTATTCCCGAAAATATACCTTGTGCACCCATAAATGCTGAAAATACATAAAAGCCTGTCTTCATTATCCAGGTTACCGTGCTTTGCAAAAAATCATGGAGCGAATTTAACGGCATATCGTCGGATATACTTCCGACAACCGACAATGCGAGCATCGCTATTGCAATCGGAAACACTATTGTTTTTATAAGCGTAAAGAGCGTTGCCGAAATTATAGCAGCGACGGGAGATAATGCGCTTGCACTTCCGCTTGCTCCGCTTGACGCCAGTAAAGTGAAAAACACGGGAAAAGCCGCGTCGCACAGTTCTTTTAAATCGTCGAGATATTTTCCCGCAATCGATACCGAGGCATAAATCCAATAAAGTACTATGACAGACATAATACTCAAACAACCTAAATTTACTGCTTTTTTTGCTGAAATCGAGTTATTTTTAAATTCAACGCAGCCGATTAACGACCATATAATGCATATGGCAACTAATGACGAAACCATGGGAATAATATTCCCGTCTGTTTTGAACGAAGAAACAAATATGCCTATAACGTCGTTTACGCTAAAATTATTCTCTCCGGACGCAAGAGATTTAATATATTCCCCCGCACTTTCGCCGATAACAGACGAATATTCGTCAGACATTTCTGAAAGATAAGCGTCAAGCCCGCTTAAATCGAGATTGTCAATAAGTTCTCCGATATTAATTTCACTTTCTTCATTTTCATTTTCAGCCGAAACAATTACTTCGTTTGACAAAAGGAAAAACATGAAAAGCAACAAAAATGCAATTACAAGAATACAAAAGGTTTTTGCTATTACAAAATTCCGTCCGTAACGGCAAACAATTTTTTTATTACGGGAAAAATTTGCGCTATAATGATTATTTTTACAGCAAGAGAAACCTTGTCCGCCAAAGATTTTTGCCCGCAATCTTCCAT
Organism: uncultured Clostridium sp.; assembly: GCA_900555125.1. GTDB lineage: Bacteria > Bacillota > Clostridia > Christensenellales > Pumilibacteraceae > Neoclostridium. The sequence continues at coordinate 1,867 of USKH01000153.1, read as the reverse complement.
TATCGAACATCCTATATCTCCTATAAATCCCGTCAGCACTATTTTTACTATAGAGCCGATCGGCTGCGTTACTCCTTCATATTTTGAGAAAAATCCTTTGATTTCATCTATAAAACCCGTAATTGTCCCGATCACCATTATAAGGACAATTATTCCCGCAACTATGCCGATTATTATCGAAATGTCGCTACGTATTTCTCTGAGCGAAAAAGCGCAGAAAGCCGCTATTATTCCGAAAAGCACTATCTTAAAAACGGACATAATTTCATTTACCTCATAACGGAAAACAGCCCGTAAATTCCTTTAAGTCCGTCAAACAGCTCTGTTATCAGATTTATTATCATAAACAAAACAATAATAAGCCCTGCAAGCGTAGCCAAAGTTGCAATTTCTTCTTTATCCGATTTTTTCAACACCTGATTAACTATGGCTGTTATTATTCCGACTCCGGCTATTTTAAAAATTATACTAATGTCCATGCTTTCCTCACAACAACAAAATTCCCGCAGCAAGTCCCGCAAGCGTACAAAGCTTTAAATACGACATCCCTTTTTTCTTTTCGTCAATCTCACTTGCTTTCAATTTTTCTCCAAATTCGTTTTTATAAGATATAAGTGCTTCCTTTTGCGTAAACAAATCGACCGTGCCGATGTTTTTGAAAAAGTTTTCAATTGGCGCACGATCTTTTACGACGCGGTTGCACGTTATCCCGAATTCTCTTCCGTCACATATATAATCGTAAAAATTTTCAAGCTGCAGTTTAAACACGTCGTTAGTTTTAGCCGAATATTCTTTTACGAGAACAGGTAATTTTTCTTGTCTGAAAGCAAGATTGTTTGCAAGCGCCCCGATAAAATCCACCAGTCCCGAATAATACATTCGCCTGTCTTTGTACGCAGTAAAAAAATATTTTCCGAAAAAAAATCCGGCAGCCGTACTTATGGATAATTTTAAAAGCAATCCGTTCATAATAATTTTCCGAAAGAAGCGTCATATACACATTTTATAGTTCCAATTGTTTCGCTGCTTAAAAAGACATAACGTCCGATAAGTCCCGAACTTAGCAATTTTTTAAGATATCCCTTACTCTTCAATTCGTTTAAATTCCCGGCATGTACGCCGGCTATTACCTTTACGCCTCCGGCAGCAGCAAGAATTACCGCATCCGAATCAAGCTCGGACATAAGCTCGTCCGTGATAATTACGTCCGGAGACATTGTTCTGATTCCGTACGAAAAAGCAAATTCTTTATTACCGAAAGTTATAACGTCGCAATTTTTACCTGTTTTAAAATAAGGTTTTCCGTCGTTATATGCGCAAATCTCATTCCTTTCATCAATAATCAACACGTTTTGATCTTCGTCGGAAAGCTTTCTTGACAAATCTCTCAGCATTGTTGTTTTTCCTTTTCCGGGTGCGGAAACAATTAAAGTGTTGACGACTTTGTTGTTCACGGTAATTTTGGGCATAACTTTATCGCTGCATCCGACAACATCGTGCGGAATACGGATATTGAGCGACGAAAAGTTTTTTATCGTTTTCACGCCGTCGTTTTCACGCACAATTTCTCCGCATAGACCGATTCTTACGCCGCCGCCGACCGACACAAACCCCTCGACTATCTGGTTATTAACCGAATACAACGAATACTCGGCAGCTTTTGCTATTATTTTGTTACATGTTCCGAAATCGGATAAAATCGGTTTATTCCCGTAATACAGCTCTTCGCTTTTGCCTGCATAGTTTATTTTGACGTTCTGCCCGTCGCGAATCCTTATTTCGTATATACGTTCTTTTTTTAGATTATTCAGTGCTTGACATATTTCGTTTGGTAAAAGATATTCCAGCATAGCCTCCTCCGAAACCT
>USKH01000152.1 GCA_900555125.1 uncultured Clostridium sp. | reverse complement strand
TAACCTATGGCCGATTTGGCGCCTCTTTCGTCATCGACAACGATGTTCTGCATGGCCGCGCCGAGGGCCGTCTCGACGGCGGCGGCATATTTATCATCGACCTTTATGAGGGACGACAGCGGGCCGTGTATGCTCGAAAGACCCTTTCCGGCCTGCATTATGCGCCTTACGGCGTAAGAAAAGCCCTCGTAATCCTGCTGAAGTCCCCGCAGCATATTGAGCCTGTCCTCGGCCGCGTTGAGGGCGCGTTCTGCGTCCCGGCGGCGTTCAAGCGTCTTTTCCAGCTTCTGACGCCTGACGCCGATCATCATATCCGATCCGCCGACGGCATTTTTTATCTCTTCAAGGGAAGAAAGCGCGGCAGAAGCTCTTAGGTCGTAATGTTCTTCAACAATTTTTTTTGCCAGCAAACTATCGTATTTTTCGCATGATTTTTCTATCCATAGGGTGGGATTTTCGCGCGATTTGGCAAATTCCACGCCGTCGAAAACAAACTGTTTGAAATCCGTATCTCTTCGGTTCGACACGAAATTTTCGTATAAAACGCGGAAATTTTCATCTTTTTCGGCAAACTCTTCCACAAGCAAATCCACCGCTCTGTCGCAAAGCTCGCGTTTTTCGCCGTCGGTTAAAAGTTCGTAATCTGCGTCCGTATCGGCGGCATAGAAGTAGTTTTTTACTATATTTCCGCACCAGGAATCTATAGTTCCTATTTTTGCGGACGGCAGTATGCGCAATTGGGCATCGAATTTTGGGTCACGGTCGCGAAGGGCGATTATCGCCTTGCTTATTTTATCCCGCATGTCGGACGCGGCGGCTTTGGTAAAAGTGATGATAAGCATGTTTTCAAGCGATTCGCCTTCTTTTAAAAGTTCGATTATTCTGCCCACCATTGCCGTCGTTTTTCCGCTTCCTGCGGACGCCGAAACCAGAACGTTTTCGCCGCGACATTCGACCGCTCTTTTCTGTTTATTCGTCAGTGCCATCTTTCACCGCCTTTATTATGTCGTCGTATTTCGCGCCGGTAATTTTTCGTTCGCATTTTTTGCCGTGACAAGCAGCCGCGTAATCACAGTACGAGCAAGCTCCCTTTTGCCCCGAAGACGTGGGAACAGCCGCAATAAATCCGCTTTTTATTCCTTCGATTGCTTTTTCGGAAACGGCGTAGGCGTACTTAATGACGCTTTCGACAATTTCCTCCGACACGAGAGTTTTCGGGGTTTTGGCGGCGGGATCGTAATCGAACACGTCGCTTTTGTTTTCGGGCGATTTTTTATCCATTGCGTTGATATACAGCGGATCGTTTATAAGCATTCCGCAAAGTACGCCGGCGTTTTTGCTGTCGTTTACCGGAAAATAGAACATTCCGACAGGATTATAACCGCGCTTTTTCATTACGAGAGAATATATCGGAAGCTGCAACTTTTTACCGAAATAAATGTCGTTTGCCGTAAGTTCGACCTTTGCTCCGCTTTTATAGTCCACCACTCGCACGGCGTTTCCGTACGCATCCACACGATCGATCTGTCCGCACATTACCGTTCCGCCGGGAGCAATTCCGAGTTCTTTGCTCTCTCCCGGATCGCCATAGCGCACTTCTTCTCCGAGCGGCACGAATTCGCCCTCTTTAAATTCGCGGGCGACGCACGAGCAGAGAGCTATTGCGTCGCGGCGTATGTATTTTTTGAGTCGCGCGTTGCAGTCAAGCGAATATTTTTCGGCTTTTTCAAGTTCTTCGTCGGCAATCAACGCACCGATTTTTTCGGGTCGATCGAATTTTCCGATGCGGACGAAACGTTCGATTATTTTATGCAGCACCGTTCCGATATCGGTAGCCTGAACGCTTCCGTCCTTTGCTTTTTCGACACCGAGCGCGTACTTATAAAAGAATTTTTTGGGGCAGTCGAAATAAGTCTGAAGAAGCGATGCCGAGCAGCTTTCGATTTTTATTCCGTCCGACAGGCTGTCGACAGGCGGCTTTAAGTCGTTTATTATGTTTTGACAGTCGGTTTCGACGGCGGCTGCTATGGACGAATAAGCTCCTCTCTCGTCACCGGCAGCGGCGCGCATAAGGCAGGATTTTTTTGTCGGATACAGTCGAGCGATTGCGGAAGGCTTCAACTCTTGCTCGGCATAATCGATGGCGTCCGAGGTTATTTCGTCTGTTTCTTTCATATTGCAGGCGTGTTCTATAAGCCGAAGCATATACGAACGCTTGTTTTCCCCGTCGGAAACATACGACAAATTCAATTTTTCGGCGGTTTTAACAAGCTGAACAAGTTCGTCGCGGAATCGCTCGTTGGCGTCGCGGGAGAGCGGGCTTATTTCCAGCCCGTTCTCGGTAAGCTTGTCCGCGTCGAGGTCGCCTAAAAGTCCGTTTCCGGGGTCTGTTTTGGGCAAGACGCCGTCGTTGAAGCCGATTATATACAGTTTTTTACACAGAAAACCGCGGCGAGCGTTTAACGGACCGACAAACACCGTGTCGGTTTTATTGGGGACGACAGATACTTCGGTGCCGGATGCAAGCTCGGAAAACGCCGAAAACAAATCGCGGAAACGGTATTCCTTTTCTCCGAACACCTCTTTAATCGTTTGCAAAGCGGTTTCGGTAAGCGTGAAATACCTTTCGTTGTCTTCGTTTATTCCGCTTTTCGCAAGCTCGATTGCAGATAAAAAGTTTTGCGAAAATTCGGCGGAAGTCAAAAAGTTATTACGGGTCGGGCAGGCTAAAAAAGAAGTTACTTTTTTTCTTGCGTTTTCGGCAAGCGCACCTTTTTCGTCCGCGGCGTCGAACTTATCGAAAACAGCCGAGAAAAACGCGTTATGTTCGCGCACGTATGCGATAAATGCGTCGCGCTCGGACGTATCCGGAACCACCAGACGATTGGACGCCAGCGCGATAAGATTGTCCGCGGTATTGCCGTCGCAACAGCATGCGCATATGCGAAGAATAAGATCGGCAGGCTCGGACGATGCAAGCGAACGTTTTTTGTCGAAATAAAAGCGGACGTCGCGCGAGTCGAAAGCGCGTTTAAGACGGTCATAGTCGATGTTCTCGCCCAAAACGCTGATATCTCCGAAACGATAGCCCGAATACACGTCGTTTGAAACAAAGTCGGCAATGCGCGAATATTCGTCCTCGGAAGAAGTCGCGGCGTAAACCACAGGTTTTTTCTTCGGGAGATAATCTGTTTGCATTTCCGAATAAAATACGGTTAAGCTGCGAGCCACACCGTCGATTGCCTGCAATAGTTTTTTTTGGAGCGAGGTAAAGACGTCGAAATTGACAACGAATACGTCGCTTCCGGCAATTTCGGTTTTATGCGCGGCTATATAATCGGTGAGAGCCGAAACTCTTCCGTTGGAGTCGGCACGTTTTCCGTTTACCGCCGAGACATATTCTTTATAAATCAGACGAAGGTCGGAAATCTTGCGTTCGAGCGCGGCGTCGGACGAATACAGCTCTTCGGGGGAAATATTGCTTCCTGCCAGTTTTTCAAGAGTTTCGTATACTTTTGCCGCAAAACCGCGTTTATCGAAAGCTGCCCTGTAATAGACGAGTTCGTCCTTTTTGTCAATCGCGATTTTCCGGACGAGAGCTATTGCAGTCTGTCTTCCTATCGCCGTGTTTTCGGGTACGAGATCATAGTACAGCTTTGAAACAGAACGCACTTTAATATCGAACGAACCTCCTCCCACAGAATAAAATTCGCGCTCGAAGTCGAAAGTATATACTTCGGGTACGAGAATTATTTTGGGATGATCGAGATCGACCGGCAGCGAAGCGACCGTTTTACGCACTTCCTCCACGCAATCGACATAAGTTTTTTTATAAACGCATTGCATGATTATATTGTAT
>USKH01000151.1 GCA_900555125.1 uncultured Clostridium sp. | reverse complement strand
GGGTACTTTATTGGTTGGGCGCCCATCGATTTCAATAGCTCTTCCATGATCGTGGGATTTTCGGGATTGTCGAACGCCATGACCTTTCCGGGACGGAGCAGCAGGCAGCCGTAATACGCGCCCACTTTTCTGCCGATCGATTTTACGACTTTTTCCGAGATAGTATCGAAGCCGACGTCGTCGCGAAGCATTTCGAGATAGTGAACCACTTCGGTTTCGCCGCCGTAGGGCTGATCGAGCTGCAGATAGTTGTTGGCTTTACTGCGGATATTGTCGTCGTGACGCATATCGTCGTTTACGCGTTTCATCACGTTGTGGCAAGCCGAACAAAGCGTCAGCAGTCTGCCGCCGTGAGTTTTGGCGTAGTCGAGCGTACGGATGGCGGAAAGCTTGGTGGCGATTTCGTCGCGGGCGGTGGGATAAACCGCTCCGCAGCACTGCCATGCCTCCGGCTCTTCCATCTCGACGCCCAGCACCGCGGCGCAGTCCCGAGCGTATTTATCGAGGTCTTTTGCCTGAGTTTTCAGCGTACAGCCGGGATAGTAACAAATTTTCATGTCTTTATTTCCTTATTTCTTGTGCGGATAAGCCATTTCTTCGGGGTGGAACACTTCGTCGAATTTTTCGGCGGTGAGCAGTCCGAGGCTTACGCATGCTTCTTTAAGCGAAATGTTTTCTTTATATGCTTTCTTTGCCGTTTTCGCAGCGTTTTCGTATCCGATGTACGGATTGAGCGCGGTTACAAGCATAAGCGAGTTGTGCAGATTGTGCGCCATCTTTTCCTTGTTTGCGCGGATACCGGTTACGCACTTACTCTCGAAAGAGGTGATACCGTCGGCAAGCAGTCGCGCCGATTGCAGGAAGTTGTAGATGATTACCGGCATGAACACGTTGAGTTCGAAGTTTCCCTGCGAAGCACCCATAGATACTGCGACGTCGTTTGCCATTACCTGAACGGCAACCATGGTCATGGATTCGCACTGGGTGGGATTTACTTTACCGGGCATTATGGACGAGCCGGGTTCGTTTTCGGGAATGAATATTTCGCCCAGACCGTCGCGCGGACCGGAAGCCAGCCAGCGGACGTCGTTGGCTATTTTCATGAGGTTGCACGCAAGCGCTTTCATGGCTCCGTGAGCAAACACGAGCGCGTCTTTGGAAGTGAGCGCGTGGAATTTGTTGGAAGCGGTGACAAACTGTTTACCGGTGATTTCGCTTACCTTTTCGGCTACTTTTACGTCGAAGCCTTCGGGAGCGTTGAGCCCGGTGCCTACGGCGGTGCCGCCGAGCGCGAGTTCTTTAAGCGAGGGCAGCGTCAGTTTGATCTGCTGCTCGGTTTTTTCGATCATCGCTCTCCAGCCGCTTATTTCCTGCGAGAAAGCGACGGGGACTGCGTCCTGAAGATGCGTTCTGCCGCTCTTTACTATTCCTTGGTTTTCCTCTTCGAGGCGTTTGAAGGTGGCGATGAGCTTTTCCATTGCGGGGAACAGCTTGTCCTCTATCGCGGTTACCGCAGCTATATGCATTGCGGTGGGGAAAGTGTCATTGGAGCTTTGGCTCTTGTTGATGTCGTCGTTGGGGTGCAGCAGCTTTTTGCCTGCGATTTCGTTACCGCGATTTGCGATAACTTCGTTGGCGTTCATGTTGGACTGAGTGCCGCTTCCGGTCTGCCATACGACCAACGGGAAATGCTGGTTGAGCTTGCCGGAAATAACTTCGTCGCAAGCCTTTACGATTGCGTCGAGCTTTTCCTCGGGCAGTTTGCCCAGCTCGTAGTTTGCCTGAGCGGCTGCTTTTTTGAGAATACCGAACGCATGAGTAATTTCGCGGGGCATAATCTCGCCGCCGATGCGGAAGTTTTCGTAGCTTCTCTCGGTCTGGGCAGCCCAGTATTTATCGGCGGGAACTTTCATCTCGCCCATTGTATCTTTTTCTATACGATATTCCATGAATATAAACTCTCCGGTTGAAAATTAAAGACCGACCTGTTCGATGGTTGCTTTAAGCACGTTTGCGCTGTTTAAAAGCTTTGCTTTTTCTTCTTCGGTGAGAGTGGGGTTGATTTTTCCGCAGATACCCTTTCTTCCTACGATGTTGAGCGTGCTGAGGCAGACGTTTTCGATGCCGTATTCGCCGTGCATCATGCTGGAAACGGTGAGTGCGGTGTTGGATCCGCTGAGCACCGCCTTTACGATATAGCATACGGTGGAAGCGATTGCGTAGAAGGTTGCGCCCTTACGAGCGATGACTCTCGCGCCCGATTCGCGGACGTACTTCTCGATTTCGGGAATGTCGATTTTGGTGGTGAGCATTGCGTTGCTTTCTACCGCTTTCTGATAGTCGTCTACGGGCATACCCGCAATTCTCGCAAGCGACCAGGGGCAGAAGCCGGAATCGCCGTGTTCGCCGAACATATAGGCGTGGATGTTGCCCACTTCCAGTCCGCAGTATTCCGCGATACGAGAACGAAGTCTTGCGGTGTCGATGATGGCTCCCGATCCGATGATTCTGCTTTCGGGAACGCCGGAAAGCTTGCAGAAGCTGTAAGTAAGAATATCGACGGGGTTGGAGACCATAATATAAACCGCGTCGGGAGCAACTTTGGTTATTTCGGGAATAATGGCCTTCTGAATTTCGATGTTTGTTTTGATAAGGTCGAGACGTGACTGTCCGGGCTTTCTTGCTATACCCGATGTAATGACGACGATATCCGAATCTTTTGCGTCTTCGTAGTTACCGGCATAGACAATGCAGCTGCTGTCGTAGGAAAGACCCTGACGAATATCCTGCGCTTCGCCCATGGCTCTGTCGCCGTTGATGTCGATAATGACGATTTCCGAGCCCAGCCCTCTGCAGGTCAGCGAGTACGCAATGGTCGAGCCGACTCTTCCGCTACCGATAATTGTAATCTTACTCATAAGTTTTTATTGCCTCCTCTGGCGGTAAAATTTTTTTCTTTTTCCGATTAACAAGTCTTTGCCGGACGTTGCCGCCGCACGGACTTTTTATCTTATTTATTATACCATTTTCCGGGCGCATTTGCAAGCAAATTTTATTCGTTTCCAAGAGTATCGATACAAATATATCGTTTGTTCGGCGGTTTTGTCCTACTATTTTTATATGGCACATTATCAAAAGTGATATGTCGGGGCGATTTTCGGTTTATTTCGGGATAATTGCAAAAATAAGGACGGGCGGTAGCGGCAAAAAACATCATATTACGGCAAAATTCTACATATAAATGTATAAAACATCGGCTTTCACGGGAGGGCGTCAATTTTATGATAATCGAAACGTTGCTTTCTTTCTTTTCCGGCATATTCTGTTTTTCCGCATACGTCAGCGGCGGCGGGTCATTTCCTCCGCCTCTTTCCGCCGAGGAAGAACGAGAGTGTATTTACGCTTGCAAAAAAGGCGACATGAAGGCGCGGGAAAAGCTTATAAAGCACAATCTGCGCCTTGTAGCTCACGTGGTTAAAAAGTATTCTCTTGCGGGAGAAGCGGACGACCTTATTTCCATAGGCACCATGGGGCTTATAAAGGGCATAGAAACGTACGAATTCGGAAAAGGTTCGCTGCTGGCGACTTATGCGGCGAAGTGCATCGACAACGAAATTCTGATGTACATACGAGCAAACAAAAAGCGGCGCGGCGACGTTTCGCTGTCCGACCCTGCGGGTGTGGACAAAGACGGCAACGAAATTACGCTTATGGACGTCATTCCCTCTCCCGACGAGGGCGTTTTTACGCGGGTGGAAAACGCCGTTACGATAGGTCAGATAGAAGAAATAATGAAGTACCATCTGAAACCGCGCGAGAGAAAAGTCATGGAGATGAGATACGGACTGAACGGGCAAAACCGCACACACTCAGCTGGAAGTTG
>USKH01000150.1 GCA_900555125.1 uncultured Clostridium sp. | reverse complement strand
AAGTTTTTTGCCTACTTTTTTACAAAAAAGTACGGTGCCTGCTTTTTTACAAAAAAGTAGGTCCGTGGGCGGAATGCCTGCGGACCTTGAAATATCGATTATTAAATGTAATCAGAGCGAAATTAAATATTCTACCCCCGTGTATTAACGGCAAGTATTAGTTTTCGGAAACGGGCGCTTCGGCAGTCTGAACAGGTGCAGACTCGGATGCAACGGAACCGGTTTTGGGAGCGCGATTACGGTTGTTGTAACCGCGGTTGTTTCTGCTGCGCTTGGGGATTATTACCACGCGGCGATTGGGTTCCTTGCCCTCGCTTTTGGTGAACACTTTATCGTTGTCGTTGAGCGTTGCGTGAATAATCTTGCGCTGAGTGTTGTTCATGGGTTCGAGAAGCACTTTTCTGCCCGTTTTAACTGCCTTTGCCGCCATGCGGTTTGCAAGCGAAACAAGCGTTTTTTCTCTTCCCTCGCGATAGCCTTTACAATCGATGTTAACGGCAAGATGTTTGTCTTCGCCCTCTTCCACGGCGCGCTTGCAAAGCTGCTGGATGGAGTCGAGAACTTCGCCGTGATGCCCGATAATCGAAGTATCTTCGGTTACGATATCGAGATCGATGCTACCCTTATCGGTGTTGATGACAAGGCTTGCTTCGACGTTCATGAGGCGCAGCAACTCGCTGACGTATGCGCGTGCCAGTTCCACCTGTTCTTCGGCAACGGGCTTGGGCGGCTCTGCGGGAATTGCGGGCTGTTTCGCTTCTTCGGAAACAACTTCCTTTTTTTCGACGGGAGCTTTGTTTTCACGAGCGGGGCGAGGCTTTTCAAGGCGATCGGCGCGCTCTCTTTTGTCGATTTTCTTTTCTTTGCGGAATTCTTTCTTGGGCTGATACCAATTTTCTTCGACCTTTTCTTCGGGGGCAGAAGCTTTCTGCTGCTCGAATGCGTCTGCATCAAAGGTCATGCGGACTTTTGCCTTTCTGAGCCAGCTGCCGCTGCAAACCACTTCGACGTCAACGTCGTCGATGGTGATTCCTTCTTTGCCCGATTCCAAAGCAAGTTTTTCAAGTCCGTCGCTTATAGCGTCGTCCAGTTTTTTTCCTATTCCTTCTACTATCATATTTTCACCTCTCGCGGCAAATCAAATTACCGCGCTTTCTATTATTTATCGTTTTTATCGTTCTTTCTGTCCGAGAAATCCGGTCTGCCGTAATGCTGAACTTCGGTTACGAGCGACTTTTCGGTCTTTTTATCGGCAATCTTGACGACAAGCGAACCGATAAGCGAAATGGCAATCGAAACAATGTAGCTCATAACGAGGTACAGTGCAAAAGCCGCGGTATACGAGAACGCGAACCAAGCCATGAATACAGGCATTACGAACATCATGATTTTGGACATGCTTTCATTTTGAGCGTTCATCTGACCGCCCTGTTTCTGCTGACGGTATGAAATCACTTGCATGACTACCGACAAAAGCACTGTAAGAACGGGCAGAATCATGTAGCCGTTGGCACTGTTGTACTCCGGATCGTCCAGAAGCTTACCCATAACGTCGTTATACTTGGCGGAATTGAGCATTTTGCTGAGACGATCTTCGGGTATTCCCTTGCCCGGCTTTGCGTAGGCACCGATGTTTTTGATAAAACCGTCGTACTTGTTTATGGGGTTGGTCCAGAACGTATCGGCATTCCAGATATTTTTTATCCACAGGAAGTTCATTTTAACGCCGCTTTCGTACGCCTCGAAGACTTTGGTCTGCGCAATATCTTTGCAGTAATTATTTGCCTTGGTGCGAACGGTGTTTTCGGCGGTCTGCGCGATTGCTTTTTCGGTGTTTACGTCAAGCTCGGCAGCGTGATCTTCGGCAGTATATGCGCTGAGAACTGCGTTTTTAGCCTCGGTTGCAGCTTTCTGAACAGTGTTTTCGGCAATCTGACGAACTGCGTTTTCGGCAGCAAGTTTCATTTCCTTTTCTGCTTTTTCTTCTATGAGCGACTGATTTGCGCTTTCGTCGAAGGAATTTACGGCAACGTTATACGCATATTGCGCGGCTTCGGCAATAGCGGTTTTCTCTTTGTCAGAAAGAGCGCAATACTCGTCGTACGTATATGCCGACAGTTTTTCTTTGAGAACGTCGTTATACGCCTTTTCGGCAGCCTGCGTGATAAGCGCTTTTTTTGCCGCTGCAAGGTAGCTGTCCTTTTTTGCAACAACCGCTTTATACTTTTCTGCATACTCGGCGGCATAAATGCGCTCGTATTCGGCCCGGACGACGGCATTATAAGCTTCGAGTCCGAGCTGTTCTTTCAATTTATCGCTTTCAACGTTGCGGATATCGCTCTTTTTTGTTTCCGCGTCGGTTTTTGCCTTATCTATCTCGGAAGCGAAAATCTCGTTGTAGCGTTTTTCGGTGAGATTGTCGTCGCAATAACGAACGTACGTATTGTAAAGCTGTTCGTACTGGCGGAAATTCTGGTATTGGCTGATGGGCTGAAGTCCGCGTGAGAACAACGTAAGGAAAACCACAAGCGTTATTATTGCAGGCAGACAGGACGAAAAATAGCTGATTCCCGCCTTTTTGCTGAGTTCCATCTGCTTCTGCGCCAGCATTTTCTGGTCGTTGCCGTACATTTTCTGCAGCTTGTCCATCTGCGGCTTGAGCTTTAAGGTTATAAGCTGATTTTTTCTCGCCTTATATCTCTGATAGATATCGATAGGCGACAACAAGAGTTTAAGACAGAACGTGAAGAATACTATTCTCCAGCCGTAATCGGCAATAAACGAAAATACGTTGAGAATAAGCCAAGCCCACAGTCCGGTCGGTGCCGTTACTTCGGAAATAATGCTTAGAAAAGCCATTTCATAGCTCCTTTTGGATTGTCCGGGACGGGATCGAGTCCGCCTTTAGTCCACGGGTTACAGCGAAGAATACGCCATATTCCGCGCGGAATTCCCTTGATTACGCCGAATTTTTCGATGCATTGCAGCATATACGTCGAACAACTGGGCGTATACGCGCACACATTCGGCAGGGCGGGGGAAATGCATTTTTTGTAGAACAGAACCAATCCCCTGAACAACCACTTGAATGTGATGATGTCGATTATTATTTGTTTTTTAGTCTTCTTTTTTTTCATCGCATGAAAGAAGTCCGCTTTTTTTCAAAAGCGCGGACATTTCTTCTTTTACGCCGGCATAACTCAGTCCGCCAGCATTGCTTTTTGCGGCAAAAATAGCCTGGCAGGGCTTTATATCGCTTAAATACGAGCGCATTACTTCGCGCATTCTGCGTTTAAGTTTGTTGCGCACCACGGCGTGCCCTACTTTATTGTTTACGGACAAGCCGAGACGAGGCGTTTCTTTCCCCGAAACGTAAATAAGCGTCATGTATTTGCCGCGGACGGCGCCGCCTTTACGATACACGTAGGCAAACGAGCCGCGTTTTGTCAGTCTGTACTTCTTTGCAAGCATGATAAACCACAAAATGCCCCTTTAACGTAAAGGGGCGGATTTGTCGTCTTTTGTACGGAATAACAAAGTGTTCGTCGTCATTCCCCGGTCGATTAGTGAGAACCGAGGGGCTTGACTGCGATATTTTTTCTGCCTTTGTCTCTTCTTCTCTTGAGTACTCTTCTTCCTGCGGCAGAGCTCATTCTCTGTCTGAAACCGTGTACCTTCAATCTGCTTCTCTTCTTAGGCTGATAAGTTCTTTTCATATCTATGTCTCCTTGTAGGTAATATTTTGGTTTAGGGCGCGCGCAAAATTTCAGCAGGGCGCACCGTTACTGCAATATTATAATGGAATTTGCTTTTTTAGTCAACTGTTTTGAGCGCGATTAGCGGAATTTCTTGCGATAATTAGATTTGCACGAGGTTTTTTAGGAGAAAAACGAGCGATTTACCTCGACGACA
>USKH01000149.1 GCA_900555125.1 uncultured Clostridium sp. | reverse complement strand
GTCATTATTATCACGAAAACCGTGAATGTGTTTTGAAAAGTAGTAACCAGAACAAGCGCCGAACAAACCAAAGCTTTATCTGCAAGCGGATCCAAAAATTTGCCCAGGTCTGTAACGAGATTATATTTTCTTGCGAGATGTCCGTCGAGAAAATCCGTAAGGCTTGCAATAATAAATGTCGCGGTCGCGCAAAAATAATTATACGGAAATTCAATCAGAAACAACGCGACAAACACCGGCACCAGAATTATTCTGGCAAGAGTAATTTTTGTAGGCAAATTCATTCCGATAGTTCCCCCGTCAAATCATATTTATCAAATCCTGTAATTTTAACGTCGTAAGTATTCCCCACGTCGGCAAACCTACCGGTAAAATACACTCTCGAATCTATATCGGGCGCATCGGACAACATTCTGCCGATAAACATTTCGCGGTCATAATCGATGTCTTCGTATATAACCTTAACCTTTTTGCCGACAAGCGAACGGTTACGCTCCTCCGTGTTGAGAAGATTGAGCTTTCCGAGTTTATCCACTCTCTGTTTTTTAATCTTCTTGGTTAGCTGACCGTCCATCTTATATGACGGAGTACCTTCTTCTCTCGAATACGCGAACACGCCGAGATGATCGGGCTTGTATTTTGCGACAAAATCGTACAGTTTTTCAAATTGCTCGTCGGTTTCACCGGGAAATCCGACCATCATAGTGGTTCGTACGGATATATCGGGTATTTTTGACTTTAATTTGTCAAACAATTCGCATATTGACGAATACGTACTTCTTCTGCCCATTCTTTTAAGCACGCTGTCATCGACGTGCTGAAGCGGAATGTCGAGATAGTGTAACACTTTTTTGCTTTTCGCGACGTAATCAATAAGTTCGTCAGAAACAAGTTCGGGATAGCAGTACATAAGACGTATGTATTCGATGTCTGTTTTTTCAAGCTCGCGAAGCAGTTCTACAAGCGACGGTTTTCCGTATAAATCTTTGCCGTAATTGGTTACGTCCTGCGCAACGAGAATGACTTCCTTTACTCCGCGCGAAACGAGATCGGACAGCTCTACAGTCAGACTTTCTATAGTACGCGATTTATACGCGCCGCGGATTGACGGAATAGTGCAAAAAGTGCAGTGATTGTTGCATCCGTCGGAAATTTTTAAGTATGCGTAGTGAGCGGGCGTGGTAAGCACGCGTTTATGTTCTGAAACCGGACAAACTGCGTTTTCGTCGCCGATTATAGCCGCATAAATCTTTTCATATTCGTTTATTCCCAAAAAATCGTCCACTTCCGGAAGTTCGGCAATAAGTTGCGGACGATATTTCTCGGACAGACAACCGGTAACGATAAGCCTTTTGCAATTACTTTTTTTATACTCGGCCATTTCGAGAATTGTCTCTATAGCTTCTTTCCTTGCGCTTTCAATAAACGCGCAGGTGTTTACGATAATCGCATCCGCTTTGGAATAATCGTTGGTGACGACTAAATCTTTTCCGCAAAGATAGTAAAGCATATTTTCGGCGTCTACTCTGTTTTTATCGCACCCGAGCGATATTAACGCCACATTTTTAATCGTCATCGACATCCTCTCCGAAGAACTCCTTAAATTTTTCTCTGGTTACATAAACTTCACGAGCTTTCGACCCGTTGTACGGACCGATAAAGTTGAAGCGTTCCATCTGATCGATAATCTTGCACGCGCGCTGATACCCGATAGAAAAACGACGTTGTATCATGGATACGGAAGCCTGACCGGTACGTATTACCAATCGCACGATATCGGGAAGATCCTGATCATACCCCGAATCGTCCGGTTCATCCGAATCGATGTTTTTATTTTCGTCGGACTCCTCTTTTTCGTCAACAAGTGCTTTTTCAAACTCTTCGTCAAACTCGCAGGAGTTGTTCGCCTTAATCTGATCTACGATGTTATTTACTTCGTCGTTATCGATAAACGCACCCTGTATACGAACGCCCTCGGGATTTTCCTGCGGTGCAAACAACATATCTCCTTTACCGAGCAACGATTCGGCGCCGTTTTTATCGAGAATAATACGCGAGTTGGTCTGATTGGATACCGCAAACGCTATTCTGCACGGTAAGTTGGATTTGATAGTGCCGGTGATAACGTCGGAAGAAGGTCTTTGCGTCGCGAGAATAAGGTGTATTCCGGCGGCACGAGCCTTACCGGCAATACTGGAAATAAGATTTTCCAGTTCGCGTTTTTTATCGGTATTGGAAGAAATCATAAGATCGGCAAACTCGTCCACTATCAAAACAATGTACGGAAGTTTGTCTATTACGTGATTTTTGACGTCTTCGAGATTGTTGTATTCGCTGATATTGCGGACTCTATGCGCCTGCAGTTCTTTATATCGACGTTCCATTTCTTCTCTCGCCCATTTAAATGCGTTGAGTGCCTGGGCGGGTTCGGTTATAGCGTCCGGAATCATCATGTGCGGCAGACCGCTGTATGCCGTAAATTCAACTCGTTTGGGGTCAACGAGAATGAGTTTTACGTCTTCCGGCGAAGCTTTGTACAAAAGACTTACGATAAGCGAATTAAGACATGCGCTCTTACCGCTGCCGGTAGTACCGGCAATTAGCAAATGCGGCATTTTGTCTATTCGCGTTATCATTATCTTGCCTTGAATATCTTCGCCGAGTGCTATAGTAAGCGGAGATGGCGACGACTTGAATTCTTTTGAGCAAATAATATCTTTAAGCGCAACCAAAGCATTCTGATCGTTTGGCACTTCTATGCCTACGGCACGTTTGCCGGGAATAGGCGATTCGATACGAATATTACCCTTGCAAGCAAGTCCGTAACGAACGTCCTGTTCGCAGGCGTCTATCTTTTTTACCGACATTCCCACCGGCATATTAAGCTCGTATCGCGTGACCGTGGGACCCACGGTAATGCCGATAACTTTCGCAGGAATTCCGAGATTGCTAAGCGTTTGTTCGAGCAGTTCTTTCTTTTCTTCGTACGTTTCGGGATCGATTTTCGGAATAGTGGATTCGGTAGTAAGCAAATCAATTGACGGCGGCGTATATTTGTAAGGCTTTTTGGGCTTTTGGGGAGCCGACTGCTCTTTTTCGTCCGTTTTATCTGCAATCGACGTTTTGTTTTGCGCGACAGAGTTTTTTTCGGGCGAAGTCGCTTCGTTATTCTGTACCGCGGGTTCGGCAAGTCCGCGTTTGACGTTTTCGGAAGCGTCTTCCACCTCGTCGATGATATTGAACGAAGTTGTGTTTTTTTCAAATTTTTCACTAAGCTTGTCGCTGTCTTCTTTACTAACGTCAACAAACTTAGGTCTGCCGTATATTTCCATGTATTCTTCGGCAGTCAAATCATCCTCGTCGATTTCGGGATAATCTTCGTCTTCATCGGAAATAAGCAGATCGTTTTCGTCGCCGTCGATTATCGGATTTTTACTTTCGCTTGATTTATTATCGTTATCGTCGAAAACTTTTTCGTTCGCGTCAAAATCTGCGGCGCTTGATTTGTCGTCGCTGAATTCGGTTAAATCGACTTTACTTTCCGGGTTGCTTTCGGAATTTACGGTTTTCTCGGGGCTGACGGATTGGATAAAAGTTTTTTCTTGTGCGGCAACTTTGTTTTCGGTTAGCGAAGAAAGGTTATTTGTTTGTTCTATTTCCGGGCTATTTGCCGGCGATTGCGGCGCCGTAATCGGCTTATTTTCGTCCGGTTTTACGGCTTGTT
The DNA here is from genome assembly GCA_900555125.1 of uncultured Clostridium sp. Taxonomy (GTDB): domain Bacteria; phylum Bacillota; class Clostridia; order Christensenellales; family Pumilibacteraceae; genus Neoclostridium. The sequence continues at coordinate 192 of USKH01000149.1, read as the reverse complement.
TTTCTGCTTCCCTGGCCTTTTTAAGATCTTCTTCGAAATGGCTGCCTCTTATAATGGGCGCGGGATTGATCTTTTTCGGCTCTTCTTTTTCTTCCGTAGCTTCGCTGATATAAGGCTCGTCGGCAATAACCGAAGAACCGTTAATGATGGGGGCTCGTTTAACTTCCTCTTTTTCGGGTTGTTTTTCAGGCA
>USKH01000148.1 GCA_900555125.1 uncultured Clostridium sp. | reverse complement strand
TTTGACTTCAAATGCGTCCACGTTTTCGATGTAGCCGGTAAGTTCGTTTGCCGCATTGTCGGTAAGCTGGCAACCGTCGCTGCCGTAAACCTTATAACCGTTGTAACGTGCGGGGTTGTGCGACGCGGTTATCATAACGCCCATATCTGCTTTGTAATAGCGCGTGATAAACGACAAAAACGGCGTTGGCATAAGCTCTTTTGTTATGTACGTTTTAATTCCGTTTTCGGCAAAAACTTCGGCTTTGAACACTTCGCTGTAATTGCGGCTGTCACAACTGCAGCAAGCTGTTTTCATTCCGTAATGCTTCATGCTGTTTGCAATACCCTGAGTAACCTTTCTTATTGTATAAACGTTAAGGCAATTAGATCCTGCGCCCAGTTCTCCGCGCAATCCGCCTGTACCGAACTCAAGATCCTTGTAAAAACAGTTTTCGATGCGTTTTTCATCGTCTTTCATTGCGATAAGACCTTTTTTTACATCTTCGTCGGTAACTTTTTTCAGCCACAATTCATAATTTTCTCTGGCAGTCATATTATATCTCCTGTTTTGCTTTTACCCAAACGGAATAGCCGAATTTTTTTGACTTTCCCGCTTCAAGCATGTTTATATACGATTTTTCACCAAGCTCTCTTACGGGGTCTTTCGCGTAATCGCACGCACCCCACCAGCTTTCCGCGCAAACGTATTGGTCGCGCATGTCATCCGCCCAAAGCGCAATAAGAGGCGAATCGGATTTAATATCTATATCGAAATTCTTTCTTTTAATAGTCAGCGTATCGCTTTTACGTTTTGCGATAAACGTGTTGTGCTTGCGGAAAAACGACTTGTCGAGCTTTATAACGCCGTCCTTTTCGACGCGAATTTCTCTTGACAACAACACGCCGTCGAGCGGAAGATATTCGTTATCTTCCGAATGCAAATCCGCCTCGTCGGTTTGGTCCGCATCGAGCAGAAAACCGGGGTGCGCTCCCAGCATGAAGTACATGGTTTTATCGCCTGTATTTTCGACTTCGTACGTAACCGACAGTGTGTTTTCTTTAAGCTCGTACGTTACGGCAAACGAAAATTCAAACGGATAGACGGCAAGCGTCTGCTTGTTTTGCGAAAATGCAAGCTTTACGCGGTTTTCCTCTTTTTCGACGACCGAAAAAGCAGAATCTTTGGCAAAACCGTGAAGATCGGATTTGTAGCACTTGCCGCAGTACTCGTAGTATCCTCCGTTCATACGCCCGCAGAACGGGAACAGAATATGGTCGCTGTATTTCCAGTAATCGGCTCCCGGAAAAGTAAGTACTTCCCGGTCGGGCATATACGTGATTTTGGATATGCAGCCGCCTTTTTCGTCAATATCGACCGATAAATACGCATTGGAAATAGTTTGCATTTTGCCTCCGCAGGTATTTTAGCACATAGTTTGAAAAAAGTAAACGATTAAAGCCGCGTTTATTTATTGTTTACAAGTTTTTCTGTTTCTTCCGCTTCCGTAAGCCAGCAAGCTGCGGCGGCGTCGCTGGGCATACGCCAGTCGCCCCTCGGCGAAAGCGATACCGAGCCTATTTTCACTCCGTCGGGCAGGCACGAACGCTTGAACTGCTGAGCAAAAAATCTGCGCACGAAAACTTTAAGCCACCCGGCAATTGTTTTCTCGTCATAATCGGGGAAAGCGAGCTTTGCCGCGCGGAAAATCTTTTTCGGAGAATAATACATACGCAGCATATAATACAGGAAAAAGTCGTGGAGTTCATAAGGCCCGACAAGATCCTCGGTTTTTTGCGAAATATTTTTTCCGTCGGAAGGCAAAAGCTCGGGACTAACGGGCGTATCGAGAATGTCGCCAAGCACTTCTTTTGTCTTTTTATCGGCTGAAAGCGCATAATGGTTTATAAGATACCGTATAAGCGTTTTCGGAACCGACGCATTTACGCCGTACATGGACATATGGTCTCCGTTGTACGTAGCCCAGCCGAGAGCAAGCTCGGATAAATCGCCCGTTCCGACAACCATTCCGCACGTTTTGTTTGCAATGTCCATAAGAACCTGCGTGCGTTCACGCGCCTGACCGTTCTCGTACGTCACGTCGTACGTTCCGGCATTTTGTCCTATGTCTTCAAAGTGCTGCAACACGGCTTTTTTGATATCGACTTCTTTAAGCGTAACTCCGAGAGCCTCGGATAACTTTATCGAATTGTCGTGCGTGCGGTCGGTTGTGCCGAAACAAGGCATTGTAACCGCGATTACCTCCGGCTTGGTTTTTGACGCATCCGACGCGAGCTTTGCCACTATGAGAGCAAGCGACGAATCCAATCCGCCTGAAACCCCTATTACGAGACTTTTTGTGTGCGTGTGATCTATTCGCTTAGCAAGCGCCTTGCTTTGCATAGTGAGAATAAGTTTTGCTCGGCTGTGAAGCTCGTCGCTGTCTTTCGGCACGAACGGATAGCGCGAAAAAGCGCGTGTAAGCGACGTTTGTTCTTTTTTAATCGAAAAATATACGATTTTGTCGGCTTTTCTTGTTATTTCAGCGGGATAAATCTTAGCTCGTTCGCAAGAGAGAAAATCAACGTCTATTTCGGAAACAGTAATTTCGTTTTCAAAAAGATTGCTTTCGGCAAGAACTCTGCCGTTTTCCGCAATTATATTATGTCCCGAAAAAACGAGGTCGGTAGTCGACTCGCCGTCGCCCGCCGAACAATATATGTATCCGCAGACAAGACGTGCGCTTTGCGACGATACCAAAGCTTTACGGTATTCGCTTTTGCCTACACATTCGTTGCTTGCGGACAGATTTACCGTTATCGTTGCTCCCGAAAGAGCAAGCGTTACGGACGGCGGCATGGGCGTCCACAAATCCTCGCAGATTTCCGCTCCCACCGTCAGATTTTGCATTTGCTCGCAACAAAACAGTATTCCGCGTCCGAACGGGACAGTTTGTCCGAGAAGCGAAATTTCCTCGGATTGTTCCGGCGCAGGCGCAAACCAGCGTTTTTCGTAAAACTCGTTATAGTTTGGCAAAAACGTTTTCGGTACCGCTCCTAAAATCTTTCCGTTATTTATAGCCACTGCGCAATTGTATAGTTTTCCGGAGTGTCTCAGCGGACAACCGACAAAAATCAGAGCATCCGCGCCAATCGAGCAGGACACGACGTCCGAAAGCGCGCGAAGGGCATTTTTAAGTAAAACATCGTGATAAAACAAATCGGCGCACGTATACCCCGTAAGACAGAGTTCGGGGAATACTATGATTTTTGCCCCCAGTGCAGTCGCTTGCAGAATATCGTCGCATATTATTTTCGCGTTCTTTTGCGTATCGGCGACCGTAACTTCCGGCGTAACAGCCGCAACTTTTATAAAACCGTCGTTCATGTTTTTAAATCTCCGTAAAATATCTTAATTTACCATCCTCTGCGTTTACGAAGCACGATAAGCGCGATGCCAAGAGAACAAAGCACGGATAAAAGAGCACGGGGCGAACCCGACCAAGTACAATTCCGGTCTCCTTTTTCTTCCGATGCGCCCGGCTTCTCATCGGATTCACCCGGCAAGTTGTCAAGAGCTTTGTTTACTTCGTTCTTCTCGCCGTAGAACACTTTAATGTCGAGCGTTTTCTTTTCTTCCGTCAGATACTTTTCCCAATCGTCGAAAACGTATTTGACGACGTTTTTCTTGCCGTACACTGTTTTTCCGTTTATTTCAAATTTATAAAGCGCGCCGTCCGAGAACGGGAAGGTTTCGATTTCGTACCTGCAACCGATATATGCATCCTCTATCGTTTTTTGGGACGGAACCGAGCCATAGTCCTCGCCTTCTCCCGATACGTTTACTGTTATTTTTTTGTTTGACGCGAGAGCGACGGATATTTCATCGTCACCCTGCATGCCCGTAAGCTCATATTTTAGCGTGGGGGCAAGCTCGTCGCCTTCAAAAACGGTGTCG
>USKH01000147.1 GCA_900555125.1 uncultured Clostridium sp. | reverse complement strand
TCGGGACGCGGTGTGTTCGACGTCGGCATTGCGGTAAATAAAGGCGAAGTGTTCGGCTTTCTGGGCCCGAACGGCGCGGGAAAGTCCACCACGATACGACACCTTATGGGATTTTCCAAACCCGACAGCGGCGAAACGCTCATTTTCGGGAAACCGACTTTCAAAAAGTATTACGAAATACTTGATAAAGTGGGTTACATTCCCGGTGAAATCGCGCTTCCGGCAGGTCTTACCGGATACGAATTCATTCGCATGATGCAGGATATGCAGGGCGTAAAAAACGACGCGCAATTAAAACGTATGCTTGATATGTTCGAGCTTAGCGACGAGGTGCTTTATGGCGACACCAAACGCATGAGCCTGGGCGTAAAGCGTAAACTTGCGGTAGTAACCGCGTTTATGCACGACCCCGAAGTTCTTATTCTCGACGAACCCACAAGCGGACTTGATCCCGTTATGCAGGACGTGTTCGTAAAATACATTCACGAGGAAAAGGCACGAGGCAAAACCATTCTTTTGTCCAGTCATATTTTTTCGGAAATCGATTCTACGTGCGATCGCATAGCAATTATAAAGGACGGCAGAATAGTAAGCGATTTTATAGCCGACGACTTAAAACACGCGTCCAAAAAATACTATGACGTGCGCTTTAAGAGTGAGGCGGACGAGAAAACTTTTGAAAACAAGATTTCGTCGATTTCTTCGGCAGACATGATAAAAGCCGACGGCGAGAGAGCGTATCTGTCGGTGGACGACAAGGATCTCAACGCTTTCATTTCGCTGTTGTCCGATCTCGATCCGGTTGCGTTTTCCAACAGACGGGAAAGTCTTGAAGATTACTTTATGAAGTTTTACAAAGAGGACAAAGATTTCGGAGGTGCGCTTAAATGAACGAAGTGATAAAGCTGAATTCGCTTACCAAAGATTACGGCATGGGAAGAGGAATTTTCGACGTAGACCTTACCATAAATCAAGGCGAAATGGTGGGCTTTGTCGGCACCAACGGCAGCGGAAAAACCACCACTATACGAAACATTATGGGCTTTTTGAAACCCACAAGCGGTTCGGTTACGGTATACGGAAAGGAAGCCTGGACGCATTCGAGCGAGATAGTTAAAAACATCGGCTACGTTCCCGGAGAAATAGCCTTTCCCGATCTTCCCACCGGTATCGATTTTCTCAAATGTCAGGCCGAATTTTTAGGACTTAAAGATATGTCGTACGCAAATGAGCTTATCGAAAAGCTGCAGCTCGATCCGCGCGCCAACTTAAAGCGTATGAGCAAGGGCATGAAGCAGAAAACCGCGCTCGTAGCCGCGCTTATGAACGATTCGCCGATAATAATTCTCGATGAACCGACCACGGGACTTGACCCTCTTATGCGAGTAACCTTTCTCGATATTATCAAAGCCGAGCATAAAAAAGGCAAAACAATTTTTATGAGCAGCCATATGTTCGAGGAAATGGAAAGCACTTGCGATAAAGTCGCGCTTATAAACGACGGGCATATAGTAGATATCGCGGACATGAACGAAATTCGCAACCGCAAGGTAAAACAGTTCAAGATAGAGTTTTTAAGCCACGACCATTTTGTTCGTTTCAAATCGGAAGGATATAAAATCATAAGAACGCAGGAGCAGTACGACCAGTACACGATCGACCTTCCCGCCGATGAGACCGGAAAACTTTTGCAAACGCTTAAAAATTACAACGTAAAGTTTGTTTCCGAGATACCGTATACGCTCGAGAAGCATTTCAAACAAGTATTATTCGACAAAAAGGAGGCAGAAAAAAATGTTCAGTAAGGCACTGTTTAAACAGTCGTGTAAAGCAAACGGCGTAATGTGGGCGATAATCACCTTTGCGGTGTGCTTTATGCTTGCGTGCGTCATGCTGATAAGCGGCAGCGGAAATATCGGCGAAACCAAAAACGCCATTCAGGATACTATTGTCCGGAAAGAAGTAGAATCCTCGTTTGAGAACCGGGCTATAAACTATTATGTTTTTTCGGCTGACAGCCTTAAAAAGTTTGACGAAATGTATGCGAAAAACGCAACCGAAACCATTTCCTATCTTACATGGCTTGGCAATATGCCGACTCGCGCACAAACGGATACCGACGAAATATACGCGGCAAAAATTCAGGCGTGGAATGCGTTAAAGCCCGACACCGCCAAGTTCGGTCTTGCCGGAAAAGAATTTGTAAAAGCGGTAGAAAGATGGCAGGCGGCAATGCCCACGCTCGAAGGATGCGGCGGCGATTCCGCGACTTACGCCTCGGCAATGCAGGCATGGCAGGCAAAGAGTCCCGCAACCGTAAACAACGCGGCGGCAATCGCTTATAAACACGCCGTAACCGACCTCAACGTTTACGTCGTGGATAAAGTGGACGAGTACAACAAAAAGATTGTTGAAGAAAAAGGCGAATCGGCAGTTACTATGGACGCTCAGGAATATTCGTCGCTCGTAATGTGCGTGCTGTATCCCGAGGGTGTGGAACAAATAAACGATTATTATGCCGAAATAGCCGCAAAAGGCGAAACATTGCCCGCAAAATACGACATAACTTCTCTTACCGAAAGTATTCCCGCGGCAATAGTATCGGGTAAAAACGACTACATTACTTCCAAAGAAAGAACCGAATACCGTGAAGACCGAGCCGAACTTCTCTCGTCGTATTTCATCGCATACAACATGACAAACGAAGAAACTGTTAAAACGCTTGTCGGTCAGCTGTCCGGGTATGGCGTGAACGAGGCAAAATACGCGTCGTTCGGATACGATTATGCGAAAGTCAAAGACATTGCCATAACCGGTGAAATAACTTACCGTAATCGTCTGGAATACGAAACAGGCGAAGTGGCAAAAAAATACACCGATTCCGAAGGCAATATAACCGATAAAGACGCTTACGAAACCGCAGTTGCCGCAAAGCAAGCCGAACTTAAAAACGAGATAGCGTCGTCTCTTCTGAGTTCTCTTCCCGAGGCTGTGTCGGAGGCACTTAAAGAAGTGGGCGAATTGGATTTGTACAGCCTGGTTGTCGGCTCTATATTCTATAAGCTTGCAGGTTTGCTGCTTCCTATCATCTATATGATAATGGCGGCAAACAACCTTGTGTCAGGACAGGTAGATAGCGGTTCCATGGCGTACGTACTGTCTACGTCCACCAAGCGTAAAACTGTTGTTTTCACTCAGGCAATATACCTCATAGGTTCGCTTTTCCTTATGTTCTGTCTGACGACCGCAACCGGTTGCGTGTGTCTGGCTCTCGTAACCGAGGATGTCTCGCTTACTTACGGACAGCTCGTTCTTCTCAACGTCGGAGCGTTCTGCGTGCTTTTGTGCCTGTCCGGTCTTAACTTCCTTACGTCGTGCTGGTTCGACCGCAGCAAGCGTTCGATGGCAATCGGCGGCGGACTAAGCATTTTCGCGCTGGTTGCTGCAATGCTCGGCTTGTTCGGCAGCCCCATCATCCCGTCGGTTGTTCGTCTGGCTTCGCTCAACGCGTTCAACTACGTAACCGTCATTTCGCTGTTCGACGTCATTTCGATAATCGACGGCACAAACGCTTTCATCTGGAAGTTTGTCATTCTCGCCGTCGCCGGACTTGCCGGATACGTTATCGGCGGGATGCGCTTTGACAAAAAGGATCTGCCGCTGTAATCGTACAAGAATAAAAGAGAAAAAACGACAAAATATTAAACTAAGGAACAATTTAAAGGAGATAAAAAACTATGTTTGATTTTGTAAAATTATGTAAAGAGGACGAAGAACTTTCCCCCGTGGAAAAGGGAGCAATGCTTACCGAAAAAGCGGTAAAAACCTTTGCCCGCCTGTCGCATATGAACATCGAAGGTCTTGATCCGAAGGAAACCATCGCCGCTTTCGTTATCGGTTCCATCGTGTCCGACGGCGTTATCGACGAGCGCGAATACCTGTTTATGTA
>USKH01000146.1 GCA_900555125.1 uncultured Clostridium sp. | reverse complement strand
GTTTGGCACACCCTCGGAAAATCAATCTAAATCTTGTCGACGCGCAGCAGGCAAGACGAGTACTCGACAGGCTTGTGGGCTATAAACTGTCACCGGTATTGTGTAAAAAAATACGCAACAATCTGTCGGCGGGAAGAGTTCAGTCGGTAACGCTTCGTCTGATTGTCGAACGCGAACGAGAAATACGAAATTTCAAGCCCGAAGAATATTGGACTTTCTTTTCCAATCTGAAAAATTCCGACCATTTCGAAATGCGTGCGTCGCTTGAAAAAAAGAATAACAAAAAATATAAAATCGCCAATAAAGACGAACTCGACAAGGTGTTGTCCGACCTGAAGGGCGAAAGCTATGTTGTCGGAAAAGTAGTTAAAAAAGTTGCTAAATCGCATGCTCCGGCGCCGTTTATTACAAGTTCGATGCAACAAGACGCACTGAATAAACTGGGCATGAACTTAAAGCAGACGTCTGCCGCCGCCCAGGCTCTTTACGAAGGCGTGAACATCGGAGGCGAACATATAGCGCTAATCACATATATACGTACCGACTCCACCCGAGTTTCGCCCGACGCACAAAAAGCCGCGCGCGAGTTTATCGCTAAAAAATTCGGCGAAAAGTTCGTTCCCGCAAAGCCCAATATTTACGCAAGTAAAAAATCGGCTCAGGATGCGCACGAGGCCATTCGCCCGATAACTCTCGATCGTACGCCGGAAAGTCTTAAAGACACGCTCAGCCCCGAAAACTATAAATTATATAAGCTTATTTACGAGCGTTTTCTCGCCAGCCAGATGAGCGACGCCGAATACAATACCGTAAATGCCGAAATCAATGCGGGTAACTATACTTTCAAAGTGTCTGGAAAAACTCCGCTATTTGCCGGATATACCGCCGTATACAGCAACTATCAGGAAGAAAAAGACGATGAAATGGGCGTTAAACTGCCCGTTCTGACCGAGGGCGAACAGCTTGCGTTCGTTTCGCATACGTATGAGCAGAAATTTACAAAACCGCCGGCAAGATATACCGAAGCAAGCCTTGTCAAAACCATGGAAGAAAAAGGTATCGGCAGACCTGCTACGTACACTCCTACGGTTGCGCTGTTGTTCTCCCGCGAGTATATAGTGAAAGAAGGAAAATTTATAGTTCCCACGCAGCTCGGCGAAGAAGTAACCGACATGCTGGTTAAATATTTCTCCGACATAATGGACGTCGGCTTTACCGCAAATATGGAAAGCAAGCTTGACGACATAGAGGACGGCGGAAAAATATGGCAGAAAGTCGTTGGCGAATATTACAACGGTCTCGAAGATAAAATTGCTGCCGCAATGGGCGATTCGTTCAGTTTAAAAGCCGCCGACGAGGTTTCCGACGTAATATGCGAAAACTGCGGAAGCCGCATGGTTTATAAAAACGGCAAGTTTGGCAGATTTCTTGCCTGTCCCAATTTTCCGAAATGCAGAAATACGAAAGCACTTGACGAAAACGGCAACGTGGTGGATAAAGAAAATCCCAAACAGCCCGAGCAAACCGGCGTTATTTGCGATAAATGCGGTAGCCCCATGGTGCTTCGTCACGGGAAATTCGGCGATTTTCTGGCTTGCTCGGCTTATCCCAAGTGCAAAAACATTAAAAACATTCAGACAAACGAAGATTACGGTAAATGTCCCGATTGCGGAAAACCTCTTAAACGGATAATATCCGGCAAAGGCGCGTTTTACGGATGTACCGGTTATCCCGACTGCAAATTTACTTCGCTTTATCCCGTTTCGGACAAAAAATGCCCCGATTGCGGCGGCTATATGGTAAAACGCTCATATAAGGGGAAAAATTATCTCGTATGCGCTAAAAAGGACTGTGGACACAGAGAGGAGACAACATGATCGTAAACGTAATAGGCGCGGGTCTTGCCGGTTGCGAAGCGGCTTATCAGCTTAGTAAACGCGGCGTTTCGGTTCGGTTGTACGAAAGCAAACCGATGGTAAAAAGCCCGGCACATCACGAAAATACTTTTGCCGAGCTTGTTTGCAGCAATTCGCTTAAAAGTGACGACTTTTCTACCGCAAGCGGACTTCTTAAAGCCGAACTGAGAAGACTTGACAGCCTGCTTATAAAAATAGCCGACGAAGTAAAGGTTCCGGCGGGCAGTGCTCTTGCCGTGGACAGAGAATTGTTTACCGCGAAAGTTACCGAGTATATAAAAAACGATAAAAACATCGAAATAATTCCGTCGCTTGTCGAAGACTGGAACAATGACGAAATTACAATTATTGCCACCGGTCCGCTGACAATAGGAAAGCTTGCCGATAATATCTCGGAAAAACTGGGCGGAAGTCTTCATTTTTTCGATGCCGCGGCACCCATAGTTTCGGGCGACAGCATCGACTATTCCTCTGCATTTGTCGGCGACAGATACGGAAAAGGCACCGGCGACTACGTAAATTGTCCGTTAAACAAGGAGGAATATCTCGAGTTTTACAAAGCGCTTATCGGTGCGGACAGAGCAAAGCTTCACGATTTTGAAAAAAACGCCGTGTTCGAGGGCTGTATGCCGGTGGAAGTCATGGCGGCAAGAGGAGTTGATACGCTTCGGTTCGGACCCATGCGCCCGGTGGGATTCAGAGATAATAACGGCGAAAAACCGTACGCCGTCGTTCAGTTAAGACGCGAAAACGTCGCGGGCGATATGTTCAATATCGTCGGATTTCAGACAAACCTCACTTTTCCCGAACAGAAAAGAGTTTTTTCGCTTATTCCCGCACTCAAAAACGCCGAGTTTATGCGTTACGGCGTCATGCATCGCAACAGCTTTATAAATGCTCCGAAAGTCATAAACGGTTATTTTCGTCTAAAAGACAATTCGCCTACTTTTATAGCCGGTCAACTCAGCGGAGTAGAAGGCTATGTCGAAAGCATAGCCTCGGGGCTTATGTGCGGAATAAACGCCGCTCGCCTTGTTGAAGGTAAAGAGCTTATTAAATTGCCCTCTACTACGATAATCGGAGCTCTTTGCCGTTATCTCGAAAGTGACAATGCGGATTTTCAACCCATGAACGCAAATTTCGGTATATTACCGCCGCTTGAAAACAAAACGCGCGATAAAGCAAAAAATAAACTGCTGTACAGTGACAGGAGTTTAAAAGATTTGGAAAAAGTCTGCTCTTATATTTGATTTATTGCCGTGCTTGTGTTATAATTTAGCGGAATAACATCATAATCCGGTGATTTTCACCGAGGAGTTTTTATATGGAAATGAAAGCAACCACAATCGTTGCCGTCAAAAAAGACGGTAAAACGGTAATCGCGGGCGACGGACAGGTCACCGCAGGACAGAGTATAGTAATGAAGGGTAATGCGGTAAAAGTTCGAAGATTATACGACGGAAAAGTCATTTACGGCTTTGCCGGAACCGTAGCCGACGCATTTACGCTATCCGAAAAATTTGAAGAAATGCTGCAAAAATACAGTGGTAATCTCATGCGCAGCGCAATTGCTCTCGCACAGCTCTGGCGCGGTGATAAAGCGCTTCGTCAACTGGAAGCCATGATGATTGTAGCCGATAAAACAGACCTTCTGGTTCTTGACGGCACGGGAAACGTAATTCAGCCCGAAAACGGCGTTTGCGCAATAGGAAGCGGCGGAAACTATGCGCTTTCGGCGGCGCGCGCCCTCATTAAAAACACAAATATGACTGCACGCGAAATTGCCGTGGAAGCAATGCGTATAGCGTCGGAGATTTGTATTTTCACCAATACCAATCTCACAGTCGAGGAGGTGTAACTTTATGGCAATGTCCCCCAGAGAAATAGTAAACGAACTCGATCGTTATATCATCGGGCAGGAAGACGCGAAAAAAGCTGTCGCCGTGGCTCTTCGCAATCGCTACAGAAGAAGTAAACTTTCGCCCGAAGCGCGTGAGGAAATTACGCCTAAAAACATAATCATGCAGGGACCTACCGGAGTAGGAAAAACAGAAATAGCCCGTCGTCTTGCGCGCCTCGTTAAAGCACCGTTTAT
>USKH01000145.1 GCA_900555125.1 uncultured Clostridium sp. | reverse complement strand
TTCGCCATGCACAAGCAGAAAAACCAACCTTGTATTATTATAACCAAACTCAAAAGTTTTTTGCTTACTTTTTTACAAAAAAGTAAGTTACTCGGAGCGGAGGGCGATTACCGGGTCTTTTCTTGCGGCTATTCCGGAGGGGATAAGACCTGCAATTAAAGTAAGCGCAACGCTTATGGCAACCAGTATTACTCCGCCCAGCCACGGCAGCACGGCAACGCCGGTTATGCTTGCGAAATGCGCTATTATCGGATTTACGACGGCTACGTTGAGAAGTATCGTAACCGCAATGCCCAGCACGCCCGACAACAGTCCGATAAGTACGGTTTCGGCGTTGAATACGCGCGAGATATCGCGTTTGCTTGCGCCTATCGAGCGCAGAACGCCTATTTCTTTGGTTCTTTCAAGCACGGATATATATGTTATTATTCCTATCATTATGCTGGAAACGACAAGCGATATGGACACAAACGCAATCAAAACATATGTTATCGCATTGATTATTACCGTAATCGATTCCATCATTACGCCGACGTAATCGGTGTAACGTATCTGTTCGTCGGTTGTCTTTCCTTGGTTGTAATAGTCGATAAGTTTTATTACAAAGTCTTTGTTGGCAAAGCTCGTGGGATAAATGGATATACCGGAAGGAGTGTCTTTATCGCAAACGCCCATGTTTTTAAGATTAGCGTCGTACGTATTCCCGCTTGCAAACGGCTTGCCGGTAGTAACGTCGTTTTCGGGGTTTGCCTTCTGCGCAATTACGGGAGCCGAATTATTGGTTTCGTCGATAATATATTCGGTAAGCGCGGACGTGTACGAAAGGGGAGAAGTAAGCGCGCCCGTACGTACTCCTTTTTTAAGTCGAACTATTCCCACTATTTTTAAACGATAGGCGTTTTTGAGTTGCTGAGCGACAAATTCCTGCGAATTGTTGAAGCAATAAACGTCGTTGCCTTCTTCGTTTTGTTTGAACTCGTAGTAGTCGCTGTCAAGCAATATTTTATAACCGGTTTTAAGCACTTTTTCAAAGGAAAAGTCGTTTACTTCCGGTTTATACGGGATATTGTAGCTTGCCATCATGTTAATTGCCGCTATTTCTATCTGAGCGTCGGTAAGTTGTTTGCCGGCTTGCATTGCCTGACGGCGGACGATCATCTTGAATACCGATAAAATCAGCTCGTTTTCGCTTTTTAAACCCATCTGGTAGAGGTTGTAGTCGGGAACGGAGTTGTATTTGTCAACTGCAAGCACCAATTCGTTGGGAGCGGACGGCCACCTGCCTTCAAGGACGTCGTATTGCGAGTCTAAAAGCACGGGATTGTCTATCATTTCACCCCAGGTTTTTACGCTTTTCATCATAGATTCGTACATGGTCGCAGCGTTTCCCGCAGACGACAGCATGTTTTTAAGAAGAGGCGGCATTTCATACGGATTGAGCTTATCTCCCGAAGCCGTATAAATATTGTAATTGAAGTCGTAGGTGTATTTAACTCCGCTTATTTTGTTTTTGTTTTCCTCTTTTTCAAGCTCTTTTTCAAGATATGCTTTGAATGATTTCAGGTCGTTTTGTTCCAGCCCGTCGGAAATGGATTCGAACATGTCGCCGAGAAATGAGTTTGAGTGAATTTCGTCGCCCGTCGGATATTCTTCCTTACCGCCGACGTTGCCGTTTGCCTGCAAAAACGACGCCATATCTATATTGGTGGAGTTTATGGTAAGGGGATAGTTGGAAAGAGTGTCCTGCTGAACTTCGTATATGTAGCTTTGAAAGCCCGACGACAGCGACAGGATAAGCGCGATACCTATTATGCCTATGCTGCCCGCAAAGGAAGTGAGTATTGTGCGGGCTTTTTTGGTGAAAAGATTTTTCAGCGACAGCGAAAATGCGGTAAATATGCTCATCGCGGCTTTTTTGCTCGGTTTTTTATGAGTGGTATCGCCGTCTTTGGCTTCGTACGGGTTTGTGTCTTCAATGACTTCGCCGTCAAGCAGCCTTATTATTCGCGAAGAATAGCGGTCGGCAAGAGCGGGGTTGTGGGTTACCATTATTACCAGGCGGTCTTCGGATATTTCTTTGAGAAGTTGCATTACCTGAATGCTGGTTTCGCTGTCCAAAGCCCCCGTGGGTTCGTCGGCAAGCACTATTTCGGGATCGTTTACTATTGCACGGGCAATCGCCACTCGCTGCATCTGACCGCCCGAAAGCTGATTGGGAAGCTTGTTAAGCTGATTTCCCAGCCCCACTCGTTCAAGCGCGTTTATCGCCCGTTTGCGTTTTTCTTTTTTGGGAACGCCGGAAAGCGTCAGCGCAAGTTCGACGTTGCCCAGTACGGTCTGATGCGGGATAAGGTTATAGCTTTGGAAAACAAAGCCTATCGAATGATTGCGGTAGTTGTCCCAGTCGCCGTCTTTGTATTGTTTTGTGGAAACGCCGTTTATGAGAAGATCTCCGCTCGTGTATTTGTCGAGCCCGCCGATAATATTGAGCATGGTGGTTTTGCCGCACCCGCTCGGGCCCAGGACGGAAACGAATTCGCTTTTGCGGAACGAGAGATTTATCCCTTTGAGAGCGTGTACTTCGGTGTCGCCCGAAACGTAGTTTTTAACGATGTTTTTAAGCTGTAACATAATTTTTACCTCAGAACAAAGCAACCGGAGTCGCTTTTCGCGCAAACCAACCGTTGTATTGGCGGCACGCAATCATATTTTATTCCGAACGTGTGTTTTTACCGTGTTTTTTGTATAAATAAAGAAGAAAAGATTAAAAAATAAGAGCCGGACAAAAACTTTTTTGCTTTTGTCCGACCCCTTATAATATTCTTATAAAAGAGGTATTTCGCCCAGATATTCGATACCGGGCATTTTCGTCGCGTCTCCCTCGGCAAGAACAAATGCGCGTGCGCAGATTTTTCCGCCTGCTTTTTCCACCAGTTGTTCCAGTCCGTGCAGACTGCCGCCCGTGGAAACCACGTCGTCGACTATCGCCACTCTTTTGCCCTTTATGAGATTTACGTCGTGAGCGGAGAGATACAAAGTCTGTTCTCCGCCGGTGGTAATGGATTTAACGGTGGACGAAATGCCGTCTTTCATGTAAAGTTTAAGCGATTTTCTCGCAACGGCGTAGAAATCGTGCCCCAGTTCTCTTGCCGCCACATGAGTAAGTTGCAAGCCCTTGCTTTCCGCCGTGATAAGCACGTCGGGGTTATATTTTTTCAAAGTTTCGGCTATTTTCTTTCCGCAGTATTCGGTGAGATTCTGATTGCCGTGAAGATTGAAAAAAGCAATGTTAAGACCGGGTTTAAGCTCGATTATCGGGAGATCTTCTTTTCTGCCCGCAATGTCTACAGTATAAAATTTATCCATAATCGTCCTCGTCGTTATTTTTTTAGGATTGATCGTCGCAAAATCGACCGAACAACTCATATTATACAACATAAAGCAAAGAAAAGTCAACGGTTTGGGGCAAAATCGCATAATGTTTGCCTTATTGATTTGACAAGAACGGTTTTTGCGGGTATAATTATCAGTAAGCGTCCGGGCTTAACGCTATGGAAAAGGAGGCGGCTTTATGAAGAAAATATCCGAAAGAGTGGTCGATCTCCGTATTGCCACGCGGCGCGCGTGTATGTGCGAAAACGCCGACAACAATAAAAAGAGTACGCTCAGCCTTAAAACCAAGGTTTTGTACCTTATCACGATTGCGGGCCAAAGGATATACAGCTGATTTTGTGTATAGCAAAAACCAATCTCGCGCTTATCGCGGCAACGCTGGTAAAAGAAGGTTATGCCGTGAAAAGCCGCGCATACGACGACAGAAGACACGTTCGCTACGCCGTTACCGGAAAAGGCAGAAAGTATCTTGCCTGTTGCCTCGACAATATCGAAAAGAGCTTTAAGGAAGCTTTTCCCGATAAGGAGAGTTACGACGACGCGCTTAAAAAGCTCGAAGACGCGCTGGACGTGTTCTCGTTTATCAATTATTGATTGAAATCGGGAAAAAGTCGGATATAAAAAGTT
>USKH01000144.1 GCA_900555125.1 uncultured Clostridium sp. | reverse complement strand
ACGTGATAATAGTCCTTGAGCACGGCCGCATAATAGAGCGCGGCACGCACGAGGACCTGATTGCGCAAAAAGGGAAGTATTACCAGCTTTACACCGGTAAATTCGAGCTCGAATAACCCGTCCGGGAAAAGAAAAAGATAAACAAAATACGCTTTGAAAAGAGAAAAAATTTTTTCGGGCGTATTTTTTCTTATTTTTGCAAATACCTGTTGACAAACGTAGTGCAAGTGTGTTATTATATACCTACCCAATAGATAGGTAATTCGTGTTTCAGGAGAAATATATGGAAATATACGCAGACAATGCGGCGACTACCAAGCAAAGCAAGGCGGTCACCGAAAAAATGGTTCAGGTTGCGGACAAGTACTACGGAAACCCGTCCAGCCTGCACACCGTGGGACAAAAAGCAAAGGAAGAGCTGGACAAGGCGCGCGCGAGCATAGCAAAAAATCTCGGCTGCGAACCCCGCGAAATATATTTTACTTCCGGCGGAAGCGAAGCGGACAATCAGGCTATAATCTCGGCTGCGCTGGCGGGAGAAAAGAAAGGTAAAAAACACATTATTTCAACTGCGTTCGAGCATCATGCCGTTTTGCATACGCTTAAAAAACTGGAAAAGTACGGCTTTGAAGTGCAGCTTCTTGACGTGGGGAACGTGGGTACGGTTACCGCCGAACAAGTGGAAGCGGCTATTCGCCCCGATACATGTCTGGTCACCGTAATGTATGCCAACAACGAAATCGGCTCGATTATGCCGATTAAGCAAATCGGAGTGGTGTGCCGGGCAAAAGGAGTTTTGTTTCACACCGACGCCGTTCAGGCGGCAGGACATCTTCCGATAAACGTAAAAGAGCAGAATATAGACATGCTGTCGCTGTCGGCTCATAAATTCCACGGTCCCAAAGGCACCGGAGTGCTTTATGCCCGCACCGGCGTTGTGTTAAGCAATATCATCGAAGGAGGTGCGCAGGAACGCGGAAAACGCGCCGGCACCGAAAATCTGCCCGCAATAGCCGGTATGGCTGTGGCATTGGACGACGCATGTGCGCACATGAGCGAAAACGCCGCAAAAGTTACCGCAATGAGAGATAAACTCATCGAAGGATTAAGTAAAATTCCGCACTCCGCGCTCAACGGCGATCCCGTAAACCGCTTGCCCGGAAACGTAAGCTTCTGCTTCGAAGGAGTGGAGGGTGAAAGCTTGTTGCTTCTTCTCGATCAGAAGGGGATAAGCGCGTCGTCGGGCTCTGCCTGTACGTCCGGCTCGCTCGATCCGAGCCATGTGCTGCTTGCAATCGGCAGACCGCACGAAGTTGCTCACGGCTCTCTGCGACTGTCCATATCCGAGGAAAACACCATGGAACAGATGGATTACATGTTGAAAGAAATTCCCTTTGTTGTGGACTATTTGCGCAAAATGTCGCCGTTATGGCTGGATAAAGTCAACGGCAAAAAGAAATTTGTATTGTGAGGTTAGAATTATGGCATTATACAGCGAAAAAGTTATGGATCATTTTCTTCATCCCAGAAACGTAGGTTCGATAGAAAACGCCGACGGAGTGGGTGAAGTGGGCAACGCCAAATGCGGCGACATTATGAAAATTTTTCTTAAAATAGACAAGGATACGCAGGTTATCACCGACGTTAAGTTTGAAACGTTCGGTTGCGGCAGCGCGATAGCTTCCAGCTCGATGGCGACCGAGATGATTAAGGGCAAGCCCCTTAGCGAAGCGCTTACGCTTTCCAATAAAGCGGTTGCCGAAGCGCTTGACGGACTTCCCGCTCACAAAATGCACTGTTCGGTGCTTGCCGAAGAAGCAATAAAAGCTGCGGTAAAAGATTATTACGACAAAAACGGAATAGTATACGACGATAAACAATTTGCGTCTTGCGGGACGTGCGCTCATTGTCACATATAACACGGAGGAAAAAATATGATGGTATCCACTCGCGGAAGATATGCTCTCCGCGTTATGCTCGACCTTGCCGAACACGGTGCGTCGGGCGAAAACATACCCATGAAAGACATTGCCGAGCGCGAAGACCTTTCGCTTAAATATCTCGAACAGATTGTGCCTATGCTCACCAAAAACGGTATGATAGAGGGCTTTCACGGCAAGGGCGGCGGATATCGTCTGACTCGTAAGCCGTCGGAGTATACGGTGGACGAAATTTTACGCTACACCGAAGGGTCGCTGGCTCCCGTTGCATGTATGGACGGCAGTACGCCGTGCGAACGCGCGCCGAAATGTAAAACTCTGCCCATGTGGGAAGAGCTGGACGAAGTGGTAAATTCTTACTTGTCCGGCATTACGCTTGCCGACCTTATCAGCGGAGATAAGTGGAAAAAATAATCTTTGCGAAAACAGTTTAATACCCGATAATGTTTTTCCCTTTTAAACCCTTAAAAACCGACTTTTTGCTTTTCCGGCATAGTCGGTTTTTCTTTTTTTACCCATTTCCCGCCTCGCCGGAAAAAAGGAAAACTAAGCGATTGAAAACAGGGTTAAGCGATTGCCAAACGAAAATTTATGTGGTAAAATAAAACGAGAAATAAATCGGGAGTAAATTGGTTATGGAAAAAAGTCTGAGCGGTAAAAAAATATGCTTTTTGGGGTCGTCGGTGACGTACGGGTTTGCCGCAAACGGCATTTCGTTTGCCGATATCATCGCCGAAAAGTACGGCAGCAAAAGTTTTAAGTTTGCGGTAAACGGTACCACGCTTGTCGATAACGGAGCAGATTCCTATGTTTCGCGCATGAAAAAGATAGATAAGGCGCAGCGTTTCGATTTGTTTGTCTGTCAGCTATCCACCAACGATGCAAGTCGTAATATGCCAACGGGAACAGTAAACGACCATGCGCCGGACACAATATGCGGCGCAATAAATTTTATTGCCGCATACGTAAAAGATACTTTCGGCTGCCCGCTTGTTTTTTACACCAACCCTTATTATGAAAACGAACGATATAAAGCAATGACGAAATTGCTTTCGGATATGGCGAAAGCAAACAAATTTACCGTTATCGATTTGTATAACGACAAAAATTTCAACAATATAACGCCCGAAGAATGTCGTGAATTTATGGCGGACGACATTCACCCGACTCTAAAAGGCTACGAGAGATGGTGGACGCCGATTTTTGCAAAGCGATTAAGTGAGATTTTGAAGTAAATCGCGGTGAAAGCGAAAAAAATATAAACGAAAACAAAAAATACCCGTTCGCTTTAAGAGCGAGTATTTTTTTATCCGATATTGCTTACAATTGTGTTTTATGTCAGTCGGTAACCCCGTACGAGAATTGATTGTTGCTCTGGCTGTTCCCGCGACTTGTGATATATTCCTCCATAGCTTCTCTTTCGAGATAGGACGTGTCGCAGGTATAGGGGTTTACGTGTTTGGGGTATTCGTTTCCGATGTCGAATTTGTTTCCGCGAACCACGCAACCCGTGATGGTCCAGCGGTCTTCGCATGACTGAGCTCCGTCAAGCGTTCCGATAAGTCCGCAAACGTTGTGATAGCCCTTAAACGTGCATTGCGTGACTTTACAGTTGCGTATGTCTATCGAAGCGGAGCTTGCGCGTAGATTGCAGTGACCGATGAGAGTCCCGAGGCGGATCGAAAAGCTGGATATTCCGCCGTTTATGGCGCACTTATTGAATATAACGTTGTCCGCGGTGAATTTTCCGCCGGTCTGTCTGCCTACTACTATGCCCGACCACGAGCTGGTTGTGGTAAGAGTAGCGCTTTCAAACGTCACGTTTTTGATAGTGAACGAAGTTTCGAGCAGTCCTATAAGTCCTGCGAGATTTCTGCTTTCGCCGTCGGTAACTCCGTGTCCGTCCAGCGTCAGACCTGTGATTTTGTGACCGTTGCCGTCTAACGTAAGGCTTTCAAAAGCCGCTCCGAGATGAATGGGGTCCCAGTTGTATCCGCTGATGTCGATATCGTCGTAAAGCGTTACCGTTTTGCCCGAGAACACTTTTGCCACGATTTTCGCAGTAAACGGAGCGGCGGGCGT
>USKH01000143.1 GCA_900555125.1 uncultured Clostridium sp. | reverse complement strand
GTCGGCATTGCAGACGACGTATTTGGTGTCGTTAACCGAATCGTGAGCAAACTGCCACTTTCTTCCGGTGAGGAAGCCGGCGCCGCCTCTTCCGCGCAGACCAGACTTCATAACTTCGTCGATAACGCCCTGCGGAGTCATTTCGGTTACGGCTTTTTTGTACGCCTGATATCCGTTGTATGCAAGATATTCGTCAATGTTTTCGGGATCGATAAGACCGCAGTTGCGAAGAACAACACGGTGCTGATCCTTATAGAATTTCGATTTGTTGAAAGAAATATGGTTTCCGTTTTCGTCACGTTCGGCACCCAGCAGTCTGTCAACGAATTTACCGCCGATTATGTGCTGTTCGACTATTTCGCGAACGTCTTCGGGCTTAACGTGCTGATAGAAGGTTCCGTCCGGATATACTACGACGATCGGACCTTTTGCGCAAAGACCGAAGCAGCCGGTGGTTACCAGACTGATTTCGTCGGTCAAGCCTTTTTCGGCGAGAATTTTTACAAACTCGTCGTGAATTTGCTTACTGTGTCCGGACGTGCAACCCGTACCTCCGCACACCAGTATGTGAGCTCTTTGATTTGCTTTATCGTTTTTCTGTCCGCCGACTGCGCGATTCTGAAGATGAATCTGCTCTTGTTCGCGGATAGCGTTTAATTCTTCGATAGTTTTCATTTATGAAAAATCCTCCGTTATGTCGTGCGGCTTACTCGGCATATTTGGCGAGTATGGTGTCCACGTCGTCCGCCTTGAGATTGCCGTAAACCTCGCCGTTGACGGCAAGAACGGGGGCAAGTCCGCAGCATCCTATGCATCTGGTTGCGTCCAGCGTGAATTTTCTGTCCGGTGTGGTCTGACCTGCGTCAATACCCAGTCTTTCCTTGAATTTAAGCAAAACGTCGCCGCTTCCCTTTACATAGCAGGCGGTACCGAGGCATATGCCGATGGTATACTTGCCTTTAGCCTGCAGATTGAACTGCGCGTAAAAAGTTGCGAT
The DNA here is from genome assembly GCA_900555125.1 of uncultured Clostridium sp. Classification (GTDB taxonomy): domain Bacteria; phylum Bacillota; class Clostridia; order Christensenellales; family Pumilibacteraceae; genus Neoclostridium. The sequence goes on along the minus strand of USKH01000143.1, from coordinate 3,064 downwards.
GCCGTAAACCTCTTCCAAGGACACGCCGAAAGTCTTTGCTATCTTGGACTGGATTTCTATGGGAAGATATCCGTAGATTTCCTGAGCCTTCTGCATAGCCTTCATAACCGGTCCGGGAACCTTTTTAAGTTCCTCGAGAGCCGCGTCGAGCTCTTTGGCTTGCGCTTCTGTTCCGATAATTTCGTTGCTCATATTACTCTCCTTACGTAGATTGATGCCCGGCTTACTCTCATGAAAACCGAGGCATAGTTTACTTGTTTTACATGCGCCGTTTTTTGCTTTGAATTCTGCCATGAAACCGAACCGTACGGCTTCGGCACAAAATGTTGCGTACGGCACACGCTACGCTGTCTATTTTACCATAATCGGGACAAATTTTCAAGCGTTTTACGCGCATATCCGTAAATTTTTATAGATTTATTTGTATTTATTTACGCGACGCGGCAACTTTCAGCCTTTTTGAGATAAAATTCCTGTCAAAAAAATAAAAACCTACCGATTTGATAGGCTTTTGTTTCGATTTTCGTATTCAAATAGTCGATTTAAGTTCCGCGCAGCACCACAAGATCCTGTGCGACGTATCTTAAAACCGATAAAAAATCGGCATCGTCGCATTCGGCAAGCGTATTTATCGAAACGGCGGCGCGCTCGAACAACAACGATAATTTTTCGTCCGAAATCGACGCCGAATATTCCGAAAACTTCTTGCGGGCGGCTGCCGCATACGATTTTACCGCAACCGAGCTTTCCTCTTCTTTTACTATAAGCGAAGCACTCTCCACGAGTTTATCGGCTACCCCGCAATAAAACGAAAGCGCATTTTTTACGTTGATCGCTTCGGCGCGCGACGAAAACCCGATTTTGGATTGTTTCCAGCCAAACGTTTCGACAAAAGCGTTCGATTGTCTTGACGCAACGACATCCGCTTCCGAACGCTTAGCGTACATTCCGCCGTAAACCTTATATGCGCCGCTGCAAATCACATAGCCGCTTCCTCCCGACGAGATAATATCGTCACGTACCGTTTCGGCAGCGCTCTTGCTTTGCCCTTCGTAAAAACAAACGGCATAATACGTGCGACTTTCCGCCTGTACGGCGAACAAAGCACGGAATACGAACACCGAACCGATAGCGACGACAATGATAAAAAATAACGAAAGCCTCGCCAGAAAACGACCGCTTATTCCGATCGATTGAATTTCGTCGCGCTTTCGCCGTCCTTTTTGTTTTTTATTCCCTATAATAAAAGGCGTATCGCCGTAAAAATCTTGCATTTTTTACTCCGATGATGTATAATATTTCTCGTAAATTCTATTCCACAGCGGAGATTTTTATGCAGTATCACATTCAGACAACGCCCATATGGGACGCATTCAAAGAAGAATGCGGCTGCCCGATGTGCCGTATCTACAAAGCAAGCGAGCAAAGACTGATAAAACAGTATCTCGGAGAAGCGGTTATGCAACCGGAATACAGAGTGCGCGTGAACGAGCGAGGGTTTTGCACCCGCCACACGCTTGCGTTATACAAAGGCGACAATAAGCTTGGAACGGCGCTGCAGTTTGCCACGAGAATAGAAACGGTAAACAAAAATATCAGAGAAATTAAAAAAGCAAAGCAGGCAAAGTCGCTGGCTCTCGATTTGCAAGAAAATCTCGATACATGCGTAATATGCGATACTGTTGACGAAATGATGGTGCGCTACTCCTATACCGTTGCGCAGATGTTTGACAACGAACAGGACTTCCCCTCTCTTTTTGCCGTAAACAAAGGCTTTTGCATGAAGCACTTTACAGAGCTTTTGAAATACGTTTCTTTTGCGGGAAAAAGCGCAGACAAATATCTCGAAACATTGATAAACGTTCAGAAAAAAGCTCTTGACAAAGCGGAAAACGACCTGAATATGTTTGCAAGCAAATTCGACTATCGCAACGCCGGACGAGTTTCCGACCGCTACGACAACGCGATTGCCGACGCAATAAAGTTACTTAAAGGCGATGTGCTGTAATCGGAGACGACATGAAACAATTAAAGATGCTGATGATTGGAAACAGTTTTTCGGAAGACACGGTCAGATATGTTTACGACATTGCATATGCCGCAGGAATAGAAAAAGTAATCGTGTGCAATATGTATATCGGCGGATGCAGCTTATATACTCACTGCAAAAACGCGTTGAACAATACCGCCGCATACGATTTTCAGACTTACGAAAACGGCGAATGGAAACATAATACCGAAAAGACACTCGGATACGGCATAAAATACGCCGACTGGGATTACATATCGCTTCAGCAGTCCAGCGGCTTGAGCGGAATTCCGTCTTCCTATGCTTGTCTGCAAAATCTTATGGAATACGTCAAAAAAACCGCTACAAACGGCAACTTCAAATTTGTCTGGAACATGACGTGGGCATATCAGCAAAACAGCACTCACGGCGACTTTGCAAAATATGGACTGAATCAGACTGCTATGTATAACGCAATAGTAAATACTGTCAGATCGCAGATTATCGATAAGGGCTTTGCTTTTGTCATCCCGAACGGAACGGCAATTCAGAACGCCCGCACTTCCTTTATCGGCGACTCACTGACGCGCGACGGATTTCACCTTTCTTACGACGTCGGAAGATTTATCGCGGGACTGACGCTCGTGCGCACGCTGTGCGGCAAAATCTTGGACTCATTATCGTACGCACCTAACGGCATTTCGCATTCGGTCGTCGATATTTGCAAGGAAAGCGTCGAAAATGCTGTCCGGAATGCCTTTGAAGTAACTCCTTCCGCTTTTATCGAAAATTAAACATATATATGTAAAACACATTATTAAACCCCGGCATATATAATATCGTCGGGGTTCATTTTTATTCTATACCACAAACAACGGCTTTTGTCAATAGTTTTTCGTAAAATTTTCTTTAAAAAATTTTTGTAAAAACTATTGTAATTATCGCTCGTTTCGATTATAATATGTGTGTAAAGGTTAATAATCTTTTTGCCTGCGGTGTGCGTGTGAAACCTATATTTGGAACCGCATTTCATAAAAAGGGATTGCTTGTACTCGT
>USKH01000142.1 GCA_900555125.1 uncultured Clostridium sp. | reverse complement strand
CACGATAATTCCCAAAAACACGCTGATATATATTTCGCGATAAATATAGCCGCAGATTTCGCCGTCGTGATATCCCAGAACCATAAGCGTCGCTATTTCTCTTTCTCTTTCGCTTATGTTTATCGTCGTAAGCGTGTTTATGACCACTGCAGTCAGAAGCCCCGCAAAAACGACTACCACCACTGCTATTCCGATAATCGCAGACGAACCGAAATTGCCGAACAAACACATGTCGAGAAGAGCAAGCCCCGCATAAACCAGTCCGGCGGAAACGGCAACCGACACAAGCATCATCAAAAATCTCGTTTTATATCTCAGAACATTTCTCAGCGACGATTTATACTTAAACGAAAGGCGTTTCCATATAAAAGTAATTTTTTCAAGCAGAATTCTTTTTCCTTTTTTTGGCGGTTTCGGACGCAGAAGATCGGCGGGTGCATTATCCGACAGTCTCATACCGAGAACGAATACGGCGATAAGCGTAACCGCTATAATTACTCCTATCGATAAAAAGTAATAGCCCGGATTGATTATAACCGATATGGGAGGCATGATATAACTGTAGCCGAACACATAACAAATAAGCCATGATACGCCGTATCCCACGAAAAAACCGGCTCCGCCGCCTGCCGCAAGCGCAACGAGCGCAAAGAAAACGTACCTCATTACGATAGCGAACGAACCGTACCCCAATGTTTTCAGACAAGCGATCTGAGCCCTTTCCTCGTCCATCATGCGCATCATCGACGATAAAACGACCAACAGAGTTACGGCAATGAAAATAATCATCAGAATATTTCCTATTCCGCGCACCTTATCCGCACTGGATATAATCGACTTGAAACTGTAATTGTCATAAAGAGTTATTACTCGTATGTCTTCGCCCAGAATTTTTTTCAATTCGGTTTTTTCTTCCTCGACATATTTTTCGTACCCGGAAGAAAAGCAATCGAACAAATTGCGGTTTTCGGTTTTTATATACATTTCGCCCGTAGGTAAAAAAGAACATAACCCGACGGGACAGTATAAAATGTTTTCAAGCAGGTCTAATTTTTTTATTTCCGCCATATTGTCGGGTATCTCGGTGTCTTCCGGATTATTGTAACTCGGCTCGCCGTCTTTACCGAAGGTAAGCGGACTTTCGACTATTCCTTTCACCGTTACGTTGATTTTGTATTCCCTCGGCAAATTAAGTGCGGAAGTAAGGTCTATTTCCACTTTTTCGCCTACGTAATAGCCCTTGATTACGTTATCTTTTACTTCGGCATAAACACAGTTTTCGTCATCTGCCGTAATTTCCTCGCCTTCTGTCAGTTCCGGCTTGTTGATGTTCATATTCTGAAGATCGAGAAAATACAGTCTGAGCGATCTTTTTTCGCCGGTCTGAATGTCCAGCGACATACCGGTTTGCACGTTCAGGTCGCCGTAACGCGCTTTGACGGCGGAAATCTGCTCCTCCGAAAAACTCCCGGTTTTGCTTTTTACGATAAAATCGCTTACGTTATGGCTTTTATAATAGTTTTCCACGCTGTCTTTAATCATGTCGGAAGGCGAACCTATCCCCGATATAAAGCCCACCGAAATAAGCACTATGCCGATAAGCGAAAGAAGTCGTATAACGTGCTTTTTGAACATTCTGCGAACGGTTTTAAAATACGTTTTCACCACTCTATCTCCTCTACCGGCACCGGCTTGTCGTTTGTTTCGATACTTTCGATTTTACCGTTTTTGATTCTTATTACTTTGTCCGCCATATCTTTAAGAGCGGCGTTGTGCGTTACCACAATAACCAGTTTTTTCCGTTCGCGCGATAAATCATGTAAAAGCTTTAATATCTTTTTGCCGGTAATGTAATCGAGAGCTCCCGTCGGCTCGTCGCAAAGTATCAGCTTGGGATTTTTGGCAATGGCGCGGGCAATCGAAACTCTTTGTTGTTCGCCGCCGGACAGCTCGGCGGGAAAATTATTTAATCTGTCTCCCAGTCCCACCGATTCGAGAACTGTCTTCGGATCGAGATGATTGTCGCAGATTTCGACGGCGATTTCCACGTTTTCGAGTGCGGTAAGGTTGGGCATCAGGTTGTAAAACTGAAAAACAAAGCCCACGTCGTGACGGCGATATTCGGTAAGTTCTCGTTTGTTAAAAGCGGCAACGTTTTTTCCGGCAAGATCTATCTCGCCGCTTGTCGCGGTATCCATTCCGCCCAAAAGGTTCAACAAAGTAGTTTTTCCGGCACCGGACGCTCCGAGAATGACCACAAATTCACCCTCTTTCAGATCGAACGAAACTCCTTCTACGGCGGGTACGGTTACCGACCCCGTATGATATTCTTTCCTTACGTTTTTCAAAGACAAAAATTCCATAATATACCCTCTGCGCTTTATAATACTGCTATGTTTTATAATATTATAGTCGGATTTACTTTAAATGTCAATACAGCCTGCGAAAATTTTTTTTCCGACGCGGAAGTTTTCATCGTTAAGTCACTTTGCAAACGCATTCAGAAAATATGCAAATTCTTCACCCAACGAATACCGCTTAAAGCACAATAAATAAACCCGATACCAAACGAGTACGCGCCTTCAATCATGATCGTACGATTGCCGCTGTCGTCGTACTCGTATTCAAAACTTTTCCCGAGTGCTTCGTTATCTTCTCGCACCAGCAATTATTGGAATCGTACTTATACGAAGTCGTCTTTTCGTGCCCTATTTTTCCGAATTTTTCGCTTGCTATGTTCCCGTTTTTATCATACGTCTCACGTTTTTGAGTAAAAAAATCAGCCCTCTCATGGTTAAGTATGAGGGCTGAAAGCGACTATTCTATTTTCTTTAACGACGATTTTACGTCAGACCAGGAAACATCGAAATAATACGGACGCGATTCACGTTTTTCACGTCGTATCGGCGCTTTGTAATCGAGTATGCATTCGTCCTCGTTAAATGCTCGCAACCGAAAACTTGAAATATTTTCAACGTTTTCCGCTTTTTCAACAGTTCGCCCGTCGCGAGTTTCAAAATATTCTTTGATTTTTGTTACTTTTATTCCTTTCTTAAAGCAGTATTTGCCAAGCTTCCCGGCAACCGCATCGCAATCTTCCAGGCTAAGCTGAGTAATCAGCTCGATTTCGTGCGCGCACCTCGGACAGCAGAAAATTTTATGAACGAATTCGTAATCGCCGATGCCGTCGTCGTCATAAACCAAGTGGTAGTAATACTTGGCTTCCGGCGAAGTCCGGCTTATGCAGGTGCGGTCTTTAACCACCTTTAACCTTGCGCCACACTTATTGCAATAGTGTTTTTTGAAATGCACTTTTATCGGATTTGCAGAATCTCCGTATGCAACAAAACCATTAATCATAATTCCCCCCGTAAACGTTTTATTATAAATTTGAGATTATTTCAAAACTTTTTCTATTGTCCAAACGTGATTATACTTTCCGTTTTCACGGAATTTTTCCTTCTTTACGATTTTCAATTTTTTATTTTTTTCGCAAATTGCATATTGATTTGTGAAAAAATCGTCAATAGTATCTCGTATATCCTGCCACTCCACGTCATAATAAAAAATATTATTAAAATAAATACCAAAATAACCTTCCAATCGTATTTTCATCTCAAGGGCGCCATGAAAAACGATTGAAATTTCCGTTTCGGAATATTCTATCGTTTGGTAATTGTGATATTTATTCTTTATATACAAATACAACGAAAGCAAATCTTGCATATTTTTACTTCCTTAAATGCACAAAAACGCTCGCTCAGTACTTATCGCGATTATTGAGAATTAAATCCAAAGAATCCTTGGTCATAAACCCGTTACAAGAACCCGTATCGGAATCGAAATTACAATGATGCATACCTGGTTCGTTTTTCAAATCGGACAAAACTTCAATCAAAAAATCGATACTTTTATTGTCCAATTCAATTTGAACTCTATGTTTATCGAGGTACTCTATTTTCATTCTTCCGCTAAGGTCTTTATTTTCTTTTTTCATGACGTTCTCCCATTCAATCCAATATTTAAACCAATTATAAAAAACATGTTCATATGCGACAGGCTTTG
>USKH01000141.1 GCA_900555125.1 uncultured Clostridium sp. | reverse complement strand
GAACGATTTCTCCGCTCGTAGGGGAGATGAGTCCCGCAACGAGCGATAAAATCGTGGTTTTTCCGCATCCGGACGGACCTACGATGGCAACGAATTCGCCGTCGTCGACCGTAAAAGATATGTTTTTAAGCGCAGTAGTTTCGCTCTCATCGGTCTGGTAAATCAACCCGACATTGTTAAGTTCAAGCAATTTCATAGGCTTTCTCCGATGTTTTTAGTGCTTTTGAGTACTATGCGTGATATAGTACTTGTTTATTTTTTGCTTTTTCCGCGATAACCGCTTCTGCGTACGTATTGTCTACAATGTCTTCGAATGTTACTTCTTTGTCTAAAAAACCGGCGTTTTTCATTATCGCTTTAAGCGTTTCAAACGATTGTTTCAGCATTACCGGAGACTGCGCCCAGGCGTCTATTTTGCGGTAGCTTTCTATCGAAGCGGCTATAAGTTCGTCATCGATGGCTGCAAAATGCGGCTTTAATGCTTTAACTGTCGCAGCCGAATCGCTCGTCTGAAGAAATTCGTAGCCTTTTATGATAGCGCGGATAAAAGCTTTGATGCGTTCCGGATTTTGTCCGATGTAGCTTTTGCTTGCCGAAAAAGCGGTGTAGGGAACGGCGCCGCTTGCTTCCCCAACCGAAGCTACGATATAACCGCGACCTTTTTTGACGTATTCGGAAGCAGTGGGTTCAAACATTGTGGTGTAGTCCACGGTGTTGTCCGAATCGAATACGCTTGCCATCATTCCGAAAGAAACATCGGTGTTGAATTTCATGTCCGAAGTTTGCATACCCGCTTTGTTGACGATGTATTGCATGGTCATTGCCGGTACGCCGCCCGCTCTTCCGGCAAGTACGTGCTTTCCTTTTAATTTATCCCATGTAAAAGCTTCGTCCGGCTTTTTTGCAACAAGAAAGGAGCCGTCGCGTTTTGTCAGCTGAGCGAATACCACCGGGTAGTCTTTCTGACCGTTGACTCTACAGTACACGGTGGTTTCGGGTCCCATAAGTCCTATTTCCGCACCGCCCGAAATTACCGTTGTCATTACGAGGTCGGAACCTTGCACGGTGGTTACGTCGACGTCCAATCCTTCGTCGGCGAAATATCCGTTGTTCACGGCAACGTATAACGGAGCGTAAAAAATACTTCTTGCCGTTTCGCAAACGCGTATCTTGTTGCCGTTGTCTTTGGGCTTACACCCGGCAAAACAGCCCGCGACGATAAACGCCGAAAGGACGAGTGACATCAATAGTGCCGTTTTTTTGTTTTTGTTCATAGTGGAGAACTCCTTAAAGTTATTTATACACCATACTATGCCGCTAAAAATTTACTTGTGAGCGTTTTATCGGCGGCTATCGCTTGCCAAACCGACTTGGTTGTGGTATAATTTATTAAACAAAAAAGCAGGAGTCATGAAATGAATAAGACTTACGATCCGAAAAGTTTTGAAAAGAGAATATATTCCAAGTGGCTGGAAAAGAAATATTTTTCCGCCCGCCCCGATCCGGATAAAAAACCGTTTACCATAGTTATGCCGCCGCCGAATATTACCGGTCAGCTGCACATGGGGCATGCTCTTGACGGAACTGTTCAGGATATCCTCACAAGATATAAAAGAATGAAGGGTTTCGAGGCGCTCTGGTTGCCCGGAACCGATCATGCGTCCATTGCAACCGAAGTGAAAATTGTCGAAAAGATGAGAAAGGAAGGTCTCACCAAAGAGATGATAGGCCGCGACGGCTTTATGAAGCGCGCGTACGAGTGGAAGGCTCAGTACGGCGGAAGAATAGTCGAACAACTTCGCGAAATGGGCTATTCGTGCGATTGGGACAGACTTGCTTTCACCATGGACGAACGTTGTTCCAAAGCGGTAAAGGAAGTTTTTGTCCGCATGTACGAAGAAGGACTGATTTATCGCGGAGACAGAATAATCAACTGGTGCCCGTGCTGCAAAACCGCTATTTCCGACGCGGAAGTGGAGTATGAAACCGAGAAAGGGCATCTGTGGCACCTTAAATACCCGATCGAAAACAGTGATAAATATATCGTTGTTGCAACCACCCGTCCCGAAACCATGCTGGGCGATACCGCGGTTGCCGTAAACCCGAGCGATAAACGCTATACTTCGCTTGTGGGTAAAAATATCGTGTTGCCGCTCGTCGGTCGCCTTATTCCGATAATCGCAGACAGATACGTCGAAAAAGCATTCGGAACAGGTGCGGTAAAAATCACGCCCGCACACGATCCCAACGACTTTGAAGTGGGCATTCGTCACGATCTGCCCGTAATCAAGGTTATGAATGACGACGGAACCATGAACGAAAACGCCGGCAAGTACGAGGGCATGGACGAAACCGAAGCTCGCGCAGCCGTCGTTGCGGATATGGACAAGCTGGGTCTGTTGCTTAAAACAGAGGACTATGAACACAATGTCGGACATTGTTATCGTTGCCATCACACCATCGAGCCTATGGTTTCAAAGCAGTGGTTTGTCCGCATGAAAGAGCTTGCCGCACCCGCAATAGAGGCGGTCAAGAAAAAGGACATAAAATTCCTGCCCAAGCGTTTTGAAAAAACCTATCTGCACTGGATGGAAAACATCCGCGACTGGTGCATAAGCCGTCAGCTCTGGTGGGGTCACCGCATTCCCGTTTACTACTGCGACGACTGCGGTGAAATGACCGTCAGCCGCGAAGAAATAAAAGTGTGCCCCAAGTGCGGAAAGCCCGTCCGTCAGGACGAAGACGTGCTTGACACGTGGTTCAGTTCGGCATTGTGGCCGTTCTCAACGCTCGGCTGGCCCGATAAAACGCCCGATCTTGATTATTTCTATCCCACGACAGTGCTTGTCACTGCGTACGACATTATCACTTTCTGGGTGTCGAGAATGATTTTCAGCGGACTTAAACAAATGGGTGAGAAACCGTTCTCCGACGTGCTTATTCACGGCATCGTCCGCGACGGTCAGGGCAGAAAAATGTCCAAATCGTTGGGTAACGGCGTCGATCCGTTGGAAGTTATCGACGAATACGGAGCCGACAGTCTGCGTTATTCTCTTGTAAACGGCATTGCCGCAGGTGGCGACATACGCTATTCTGTGGACAAAATGGAAAGTTACCGCAACTTCATGAACAAGATATGGAATGCGTCCCGTTTTGTGCTTATGAACTGCGAAAACGTTAAGATAAAGAATATCGAAGACGTAAAACTCACGCTTGCGGATAAATGGATTTTGCACGAACTCAATTCGACGGTGCAGGAAGTAACCAAAAATCTCGACAAGTACGAAGTCGGTCTTGCGGCGGCAACTTTGTACGACTTTATCTGGAGCCAGTTCTGTGATATCTATATCGAGATGAGTAAAACTTCGCTGTACAGCGATGACGAGAATAAGCGCGCCGACACGGTAAGCGTTCTTCTGTACGTTCTTACGTCTATTCTCAAACTTGTTCACCCGTTTATTCCGTTCATTACCGAGGAAATTTATGACAATCTGCCCGTGAAAGACGCGGAAGACATCATGATTTCTTCCTATCCCGAATATACGAGAAAGCACGTCTATTCCAAAGCCGCCGGCGAAATCAACGCCGTTATGAAGGCAATAAAGAGTATCCGCGCGTTGCGCAAGGAAATGAACGTTTCTCAGACAAAAAAGACAGCGATTTATATCGTACCGTCCGATGGAAAAGAGAAGATGCTTAAAGAAACCGCCGTCTATATCGAAAAGCTTGCAAACGGAAACGAAATAGTTTTCGGAAAACCGGCGGTAAAATCGGTCAGCGTCGTCAGCGACATTGCCGAATTCTATATCCCGCTCGGTGAACTGGTGGACGTAAAGAAGGAAGTTGAGCGCCTTACCAAGGAACTCGAAAATACCGAAAACGAAATTACGCGCGCTCAGGGAAAGCTGAATAACGCCGGATTTGTGGCGAAAGCACCCGCTCAGCTTATCGAGAACGAAAAAGCTAAACTTCAGAAGTATATCGACCTTAAAGAAAAAATAGAGTTAAGTATCGAAAACTTCAAAAAAGATATGTAATAAAGTAAAGCGACAAAGTTTAAATTTTGTCGCTTT
>USKH01000140.1 GCA_900555125.1 uncultured Clostridium sp. | reverse complement strand
GTACCGCGCGGTAGGGTTGAAAGCCAAACGCAATAATATTGCGTGCTCGGAACAGGAAAAAATCGAAGAAATGCTGAAAAATACCGAAGTCGAGCTTAAAAACGAGAACGGCGCGACTGCCGTTTATCTCGACGGCGAAAACGTTTCCACGGAAATTCGACTTCCCGAAATTTCGCGCATGGCAAGCGATATCTCCGCCGTTCCGGTCGTTCGTTACGCAATGGTGGAAATGCAGCGTTCGATGGCGAATAAAACAGATACCATTCTGGACGGAAGAGATATCGGAACATTTGTTCTTCCAAATGCCGACGTCAAAATTTTTCTTACCGCAAGCGTAGAAGAACGCGCCGAAAGAAGATATAAAGAGCTTATCGCGCGCGGCGAAAACGTGAAAAGGGAAGATGTTCGCAGCGATATCGAAAAGCGCGATTACAACGACTCTCATCGTGCGCTTGCTCCGCTTAAAAAAGCCGACGACGCAACCGAAGTGGACACTACCGGAATGACTATCGACCAAGTTTGTGAGAAAATAATTTCACTTGTGAGGAACAAATAATGAAGTGGTTTTTCTACCTGATGAAAATAATCACGTATTTACCGCTCCGTTTACTCTATCCCGTAAAAATCATCGGAAGAAAAAACATGCCGAAAGGCAAAGTAATAGCCGTGGGCAATCATTTAAGCGCAGCCGATATAGTCATGCAGCTGTCTAATTTGCCCGGCTTTCGTTATATTGTGGCAAAAAAAGAACTCAGTAAAAATAAGTTTGTAGGTGCGTTCCTTGCTGCGCTGGGCGCAATTTATATCGACAGGGGCAAAGCCGACCTTTCTGCGATGAAGAAAATTCTCGGCGTTATGCAAAAGGGATACGGCTTGTCCATTTTTCCGGAGGGTACGCGCAACAGAAAAGGCACTATGCTCGGACAAATCAAAGAAGGGGCGGCTTTATTTGCGATAAAAGGCAAGTCAGACGTCGTTCCTGTAATGATTTACAAAAAAGCAAAACTGTTCAGACGCAATTATCTTTGGGTTGGTAAGTCGTTTTCGCTCGGTGAATTTTACGGAAAGCGCGCGGACGCGGCACTGCTTAAAGAAGCTTCCGATATTATTGAAGAACATATGCTGAAAGCGCAGAAAGACCTGAACGATTATGTCTTTTACAATAAATCGAAGTTTGGTAAAAGATTGAAGAAAGACGCTGTAAAGGCGGAAAAATCGCTTAAAAAATTATTGGGTGAAAAACAGTGAAATACATCGTGTCAAAACATTGCGGTTTTTGCAGCGGAGTAAAACGCGCGGTTGAATCCGCGTATAAGAATGCCGGCGAAAATACCGTGACGTACGGTGAACTTATTCACAACAAAATAGTTGTCGATAAGCTTGCCGAAAAAGGAGTGACGGCTGTAAACGACATATCGCAATGCGTAGGTAAGAAAGTCATTGTTCGCTCACACGGAGCAGGAAAAGACTTCTTCGATAAGGCAAGTGCGCTCGGTATCGAAGTCATCGACGCCACGTGTCCGTTTGTCAAGAAAATTCACGATATAGTTTATAGGCATTATATTGACGGCTATCACATCGCCATCATAGGTAAAGCCGGCCACCCGGAAGTGGAAGGAACCAACGGCTGGTGTGAAAATACAGCTTCTATAGTGGATGACGAAAAAGCGGCGGAAGCGCTCGTGCATTTCGAAAGAGTGTGTTTTGTTACCCAAACTACCTACTTATTGGAAAAATATTTGAGGATTTTAAAAAAAATTCGCAAACTACCGTTCAAAACAGTTGAAATATTTAACACAATTTGCTATACTACTATCAGTCGGCAAAATGACGCAGAAAATATTTCTCGCAAATGTACCAAGGTTTTGGTAATCGGCAGCGGAAACAGTTCCAATACCCGCAAGCTGATGGAAACAGCCGCAGGGCTAAGCGATGTTTATTTAGTAGAAAGTTTGGACGACTTATATAAAATCAAATTTAGCACTAATGATGTTATCGGAATAACAGCAGGTGCGTCAACTCCCGATGAGTTGATTATGGAGGTAAAAGAGTACATGAGTCAAGAGTTAGGTGCAGTAGTAAGCGAAGATTTCGCGAAAGCGGTTGAAGAATCCTTTGTTTCGTACAAAGTAGGCAAGCGCATTAAAGGCACTGTGATTTCCGCAGATGAAAAGGGCATTAAGGTCAGCATCGGCGGTAAGAGCGACGGTTTTATCCGCAAAGAGGACGTAAACCTGGACGGCAGCTATGATCCCGCACAGTATACGCAGGGTATGGAATTGGATACTAAGATAGTTTCCACCAACGATCCCGATACCGGTTGTGTTCTTCTGTCCAAGAAGGCGGTCGACGAAATTAAAGAAGCCGACAAGATCGTAGAAACCATTCGCAACGGCGAGTCGTTTGAAATCACTATAGATAAACCCGTTAAGGGCGGTCTTCTCGCAAGACTCGGTACTTATTCGGTATTTATTCCCGCATCGCAAATTAAAGAGAGATTTGTAAGCGATCTTAAACAGTTTGCAGGAAAGAAGCTCGAAGTAGTAGCTCTCGAAATCGACGATGCAAAACACAAGATCGTTGCAAGCCGCAGAAAGCTTGTCGAAGCCGAAAAAGCCGCAAAAGAAGAAGTGTTCTGGGCGCATGTTGTTCCCAACGTTGTCGTCAGCGGCGTAGTTAAGAGAATCACTCCGTTCGGCGCATTTGTAAGCGTTGACGGTTTCGATTGCCTCGCTCATATCGTTGATTTGTCCTGGAATCACATCAAGACTGTCGACGAAGTTCTTACTGTCGGTCAGACTTACGATTTCCTCGTTCTGTCCGCAGACAAAGAAAAGAAAAGAGTATCCCTCGGTTATAAGCAACTTCAGCCCCATCCGTTCGTTGCTTGCATGGAAAAACATCCCGTCGGATCTACGCTTAAAGGCAAGGTTGTAAGTATCGTTCCGTTTGGTGTGTTCGTAGAAGTCGAACCCCATATCGAAGGTCTTGTTCACGTTTCCGAAGTTGCTCATTCTTTCGTAAAGGATATTAACGAAGTAGTTAAAGTGGGCGACGAAGTAGAAGTTAAAGTTCTCAACTACGATGAGGCAAACAAGAAGATCAACCTTTCGATGAAAGCGTGCCTGCCCGAAGAGCCCAAGCCCGCAAAGGCAGAAGGCGACGAAGCAAACAAGAAAACCAAGAAGGTTAAGAGCAAGAAGCCCGAAACAGAAGAAGAGGTTGAGTGGAGCGAAGATACTTCCAACAATCCTTTTGCAGACCTTCTTAAAGATCTCAACATCAAAGAATAATCAAGCAACAATCAAAACGCCTCGGATTTTTGTCCGAGGTGTTTTTTTGTATATAAAACAATTCTTTCGGCATATAAGTTTGTATGCGTATATTCGATTTACACAACGATTTAATTACCGGCGGAGTCGGTTTTTCGCAAGCCCTCGAGATAAAAAAAGATGACGCGTCGCATGAAATTACCGCACTTTATGCCGTTTGGGGAACTCGTCTTGGTTTTAAAGACTTTATTGAAAAATGTGTTTTTTTGTCGCAAAATTTCGGTCTTTATTCGGTTGAAGACGCAAGTGCTGCGGGTGGTGGCTTTTCCGCATTGCCGCTGAAAAATCTCAAATGTTGTTCGCTTACCTGGAATTACGACAACATATTTGCAGGCGGTGCAAACGGTTTCGGCGGCTTAACAGAATTAGGTAAAAGTTTTTTGTGTTTTTTAAACGATAACAATGTGGCAGTCGATTTATCTCACCTGAACGAACGTTCGTTTTACGACGTAATCGCAATCGCCAAAAGACCGATAGTAACCCATTCCGGGATATTTTCGTTAAAACATCATGCAAGAAATCTTAAAGACGAACAGATTAAAGCAGTCATAAACAAAAACGGTATAGTGGGGCTGACTCCCGTTTCCGATTTTGTGCCGGGCGGAGACAAAGACGGATTTTTCAGGGCGTTGTCTTATTTTATAGATAATTTCCACGACGATAATCTTGCGATAGGCTCCGATTTCTACGGTAGCGATGGAATAGCGGGACTAAAAGATTATTGCGAGTTATCGGACGAAATCG
>USKH01000139.1 GCA_900555125.1 uncultured Clostridium sp. | reverse complement strand
TCGGCACCGTGCGCGAACGAGCCAAACTCGAAGAAGTTTTTGAACATTTACGCCCCGAAATTATTTTTCACGCGGCGGCGTACAAACACGTTCCGATGATGGAAATTGCCCCCACCGAGGCTATAAAAAACAACGTTTTCGGCACGCTTAACGTTATAGAGTGCGCGCAGAAATTCGGCACCGACAAAATGGTGCTTATTTCCACCGACAAAGCGGTAAACCCCTCCAACGTCATGGGCGCCAGCAAACGTATAGCCGAAATGCTGGTACAGACGCGCGGCAAAACCGGCTCGCTTAAAATAGCGGCGGTACGATTCGGCAACGTCCTCGGAAGCAACGGCTCGGTTGTTCCCATCTTTCTCGACCAGATACGAAAAGGCGAAGCCATAACGCTTACCGACCGCAACATAAAGCGATACTTCATGTCCATTCCCGAAGCCGTAAGACTTGTGCTTCAAACCGGCGCATTCGCTTCGCGCGGGGAAGTGTTTGTTCTCGATATGGGCGAACCGGTGTACATTTACGACCTTGCCTGCGACCTTATACGTCTTAACGGACTTGTCCCGGAAACCGACATTCCCATCAAAATCACGGGATTGCGCCCGGGCGAAAAACTGTTTGAAGAACTGCGATACGACAAGGAAAAAGTGGACAACACCGCTCATGAAGGCGTGTTTGTAAACAAACTTCAGGACATAGACCGATCCAAATTCGACGAACAGCTTGCCAAGCTGCGCTCACTTGCTTTTGCGGAGGACGAGCAAGCCACCGAAGAGCAGATTTTCACCATGGTTCCCAGCGAATACAGGAGGAAAATTAAAAATGAACAGAGATAACGACCGCATTAAAGGCACGCTTATCCGGCTTTGCAACAGCCCGTATTATATCGCCGCCGTTGCCGCCCTCGCATTCCTGTTTTTCGTGACGGGGCTTAGTTTTGTCGGCATTGTGATTTCTTCGGCGATATTTGCCGTCACGCTTCTTTTCACCGACAACGAACGCTACTGCTTTCCCCCTCTTTTAACCATGATTTTCCAGCTTTCGTTCGTCGGACACGACGCAGACAACGAGCTACAATATTTTTCTTCCCCGGCGGCGATTACGTTTTTCGCCGTCGCGGCAGCAATCATGGCGATTGCGCTTATCGTATACTTCGTAAAAATCTACAAAACCAGACAAAGAAAAACGGATTTTTTCCGCCGCCCGATGTTTTGGGCTTTCGTGGCGTTGTTTGCCGCAACAATTCTCGGCGGTCTGTTTTATAAACCGTACGACTTTTCATCGCTTTTATACGCAGTCGGAATAGGCGGAATGTTCCTCGCTTTTTACGCTGCGTTTGCCTTTCTTTGCGACAAAACCGAGCAAACGCGCATATATCTTGCACGTACCATGGTTTCGGTTATGCTTCTTATCGCAGCCGAACTTGCTGTGTTTTATGCCTTTAATTTTGCCGATTACGGCATTATGAGCAGCGACTGGAAAGCGGTTATGCATATAGGTTGGGGCATCAGCAACACAATCGGCGCCATGCTTGTCATGCTCATACCGGCGGCATATTATCTCATAAACAAAAATATCGACGCTCCGTTCCATTATTTCACGGTATTCGTCGCGATAACCGCAACCTACTTTACCATGTCGCGCACCGCTCTCGTGGTGGGCGCGCCGATGTGCGTTATTCTTACGATAATTTCGTTTGTAAAAAACAAAAGCCTGCGACCCTTACTCGGAGTTATGTCGGCGTGTTTCGTGCTTGCCTACGTAATTTTTGCAATAGCGATTATTCTTGCGGGTAAAATCGACGTATTTACCGACTTTTTCATTAAAAATTCGGTGTCCGGCTCCGGCACGGTGGAAGAAGCGTCGCGCGGCAGAACAGATTTGTGGAAAGGCTATTTCGAACTGTTCAAATCTTCGCCTGTGTTCGGCGCAGGATTTTATAACGCCTTTGAAAAACTGCGACTGGGCGGCATGACCAGATTTTCCGGTATGGCGCACAATACTATAATGCAATACCTCGGAAGCTGCGGCATAGTGGGAATTGCAGGCTACCTGTATCACCGCTATCGTTCGGTCAGGCTGTTTGTCAAAGGCTATTCGTATGAAAAACTGATGTTTGCCGCAGGTTGCGCGTCGGTCGTATGCATGTCGCTTCTCGACGTATTTTTCTTATCCCCCTACTTTGCAATGTTCTACTGTTTGTATATCGTATTAAGCGAAAACGTACAAAAAGGCGAAACGGAAATAAATGAGTAAAAGCAAAACTTACAAACCCAAAGTCGTCTTCGCGTTTGTCGAAGCGGGAATGGGTCACATAGCTCCCGAACGCAGCATTGCCGACGCGTTCGAAAAAAAGTACGGGAAGTATACCAGAGTCGTACGCTCGCATTTTTTCTCGGAGAGCGGGAAAAAACCGCTTATTCGTTTTGAAAAAATGCTGTGCAACAATGTGCGAATGTACAGCCGTATGCCTTTTTACGGCTATCTCAGCCTTTCGGTTATGCATTTGTTAGGACCGCAGGCGTGCAGCGAACTTATCATGAATTTTATTCCGCACGCCAACAAATACGCAACGGAATATGTTGACGAGCTGAAAGCGGACATGTTTCTGTCCACGCACTGGGCAACAGCGTATTACGTCGCAAACAGCGATTCCAAACCCATAAACGTAAGCTACGTTCCCGACGTTGAAATTATCCCGCTGTGTTGCTACCCCAACGATATGACGCTGGTTTCGGCAAAATCGGGCTATGACAGCGCGCTTAAACACTATCCCAAACGTTTCAATAAAGACAATCTTGCCCTCGTGCCGTTTGCCATAAGAAAAGAAGCTTTTTCGGTCCCGCTCGATAAAAATGCCAACAGAAAAGCACTCGGCTTGGACGAAAACCGCTTTACCGTCGTGTTGTTCGACGGCGGTTACGGCATCGGAAAAATGGGCAAAGTTGCCGAGCTTCTCGCTAAAAGCGACATGAATATTACAGTCGTTCCCGTTTGCGGCAAAAACGTAAAGTTGTATGAAAAGCTGAAAGCCGTTACGCCTTCTCCCTCCGTCGATTTTCGCGTGCTGGGCTTTACGGACAGAATTTTGGAATATCTGGGCGCCGCCGACCTGTTTATGGGCAAAAGCGGGGCTTCGTCGGTTGCCGAACCTTGTTTTTTCGGCGTTCCGGAAATAATAACCAGCTACGCCACGCAGATGGAACAGCACAACGCGCATTATTATATCGATCACGTAGGCAATGCGCTTGCCATATTCAACCCCAAAAAAGCGGCGGAAAAAGTCAGATTTTTCTACAATAATCCGCAGGAACTGGAAAAACTGGCAGAAAAAGCGCGCGCTCATCACGATAATTACGGTGCCGAACAAACCGCCGACATCATGTGGGAACTTCTTAAAAAGAAATTCCCGGATCTTGCCGAAAAAGAGAAAAAACAAGCGCAAGCCGAAAAATCTGCTCCAAAATAAAAATAGCCGAATATAACGCAAAAAAACGCAACCGAGAAAATCGATTGCGTTTTCTGTTTTTATATTTTTGCGGCGGGAGCAAGCCCCCGCCCTACAAAACGGCAAGATAGAGCTATACCTCGCCTTGTTTTTCGTATAATTCGTCGAGTTGCCATGCAAGCGGATTATTTTCCATATACCGAACTACATCTGCATAATCGAGTTCGGTTCGCACGATATGGTCGTAAAAAGACGTTTGAAACAATTTTGCCGTCGGACTGATTTTTCTGCATTCCTTAGCCGTTAAAGATTTGAATGCGCACACTATATCTGATATCGTAGTACGGGGGCTTGCTCCTATCGTAGGGCGGGGGCTTGCTCCTATCGTAGGGCAGGGGCTTGCTCCTATCGTAGGGCGGGGGCTTGCTCCCGCCGCTTCTGAATCGCAGTCAGTTAAAACAAACAACGCGTGAATGTGATTCGGCATAATTACGTATTTGTCTATCCTGAGATTTGTAAACCTTTGTTCGAGCGCCAACAAATTCCGTTCGGCGATTTTTCCGAATTCCGTATAATCGTTAGCTACTTGCTCATTTTCGTCCGTTACGATTTTTGAAAAAACGCATTTTCTGTCCCTGGCACAAATCGTAATAAAATATACGCCCGGTGTAGCGTAATCG
>USKH01000138.1 GCA_900555125.1 uncultured Clostridium sp. | reverse complement strand
GGAATGAGAAGAGATTGCGGACATGTCGTATCGCTTTGTATTGCGGTATGTTTTTGTAGTGTTGTAGCTTTATTTTGTTCTTGCGCGAAGAACCAAACAGCGCATGAACATGAATTTGTCGAGAATACAATTGTTGAGGCTTCCTGTGTAAACGAAGGAGTGGTTGAAAGAAAATGTGCATGCGGCTATACGGAGATTGAAACGACAAATAAACTTCCGCACGATTATGTGGTGGAAAGGCTTGTCGAAGCAACTTGCGAGCGCGACGGTTATTCGGTTACCGCTTGCAGGCGTTGCAATAAAACAGTTTACGAAATTAAACAAAAGCTTCCACACGATTTGGTTACCGTAGAAGTTGCCGTCGATTGTTTTACAAGAGGATACAAACTTTCCGAATGTAAGAACTGTGGATTTTCTTCTTTGGAATACACGACGGAAGCACCTCTTAAACATAACTTCGTTTTAAACGGTAAAATTCGCGTTGCCTGCGAAAAACCCTACGAGGCTATTTATAAGTGTTTGGCGTGCGGCACTACGGAGAATCGTAAGACAAGCGAAATTGCTTCGCACGTTTTTGAAACAACCGATTTTCGCGATGCGACCTGCACTTCGGACGGAATAATAAGACGCAAGTGCGTTTATTGCGATGACAGTTCCACCGAAACAATTAAAGCCACCGGGCACAAAACCGCGCTTATCAGAATTGCCCCGACTTGCATGAGGGAAGGCAAATTGCTATATCGTTGTGTGAATGCCGGTTGCGACTATTCCGAAAACGAACAGGGTATTGCAAAAATCGCGCACGAATACTATTGCGAGAAGTTGTTGCGTAACGTTTACAGTTATGACGGCATTGCACTGTTCCTTGATTCCGATTGCAAAAATCAGTTGTCGGGAGCAATGTGTTATGAAATCGAATCGGGAATGCATTTCAAGTGTAAAAATTGCGATTTGGTAAAAGAGAGCGTAAGTCACGATACGGAAACTGTCGACACTGCCACTTGTATAAGCGAAGGTGAGAAAATTACGAGATGTTCACGTTGCGGAGAAAAGTTTTCTTCGGTTAAAAGTGCGGCAAAAGGTCACGTTCATGACGAAAATATATTTATTTGCTCGGAAAATGAAGAGTTATCCGACGAATACCTGGCAAAAACGGGCAAATCGGAGCGCATTTGTTATAAATGTACCGCATGCGGGATGTACGTTAAATCCGGCGCGCATACGCCTGACATCGAGGACAGTGAGGTTACTTGCGTGAGAGCGCAGAAATGCTCGGTTTGCGGACAAATTTTGCAAACAAAAGATCACGTTGCGCCGGCACTTACATGCGTCAGTATAAAAAGCGACGAGTTTTATTATTGCGCCGTATGCGGCGAATATGCGATGGGCAAATTGTCGCCGCACGCATACGAGTATAAATCGACGATAGACGCAACTTGCATCGATAACCGTAAAGAGGTTTATGAATGCGTATGTAAAGCAACTAAAACGGAAGAAATCGAAAACACGGCGCTTGGTCATCGCGCGCCCGCTCGGGATATGTATGTTTGTCGGATAAGTGAAGAAGCAACTCGCGAATATTTCAACCTTACAGGCAAAGACGAGCCGATTGCATTCAAGTGTATAAATTGCGACCAATATGTTAAGGTGAGCGGTCACGAATACAATTGCATGCCGGAAGAAGTGGATTGCATGCAGGACCGTCATTGTCTGGTTTGCGGATTTGTGGATATCGAACGGCCCGATCACATTGCGCCGGAATTTACGTGCGTAGACACCGTGAACGACGGTATGTATCATTGTGTTGCTTGCGGGATTGCGCTTGGTGTATTAATTCCGCATGTGTATAATCATGAAGCGATGAGGGTACCAGCTACATGTAAGGAAAATATTAAACTTAAACTTACGTGCAATTGCGGCGCCGTTGACCCGGACAATGAATTTTACGAAGAACCCGACACAAAACTGGGTCATAAATTACCCGATTTCAAAATTGACAACACTTACGATTGCGAGAAAGGTCACGTTCTGAAATTTGAAGTTACCAGATGCCTTAATGACGGCTGTACGCTGGATTTTACCGACCTTGTAGACGAAAACGGGCGGATTTATTGTCTTACTTTAGAAAATTATTTGTCCGATAACGGATTTGCGGACGATTATATTTATGACAAAAACGCTTTACATGCGGGCGATAAAAAGGTTCGTACGGTTGCTTCGTGTTGCGCTTCGACTAATTATTTGTTTGTTTCCAAACAGCATGCTTTCGGAACCGAACCGTTTGCGACAAGCGATTACACGGATGAGGCAGGTATAACTTATAAGTATATTCCGTCAACGTGCGTCACAAGCGGAAGTGCATTGTATGTTTGCTCGGCTTGTTATACGCTGTACTATAATCGGAATATGCCGTTAAATCCTTTGAGGCACGAGGGCGAAAATCTTTACGGCGGCGGAAAGTACTGCGAAAAATGTGTTCCCGAAGATTACGATCGCGAGTTTGTTTGGGAACTTAATGTTTTGCGCTCGGACGGAACGCCTGCTTTGGTACACGGGGTGCCTTCATCTGACGTTTATTCCGCAGAATTTTTGAAAGGGAAATTGGTAGAAGTCAACGAAGGCGGCGTGATATGCTACAAGTTTACCGATGAATACATAGCGACGCTTGTTGAAATGCAATATTATAAAGACGCCGATTCGGCAAAAAACGAAAACGCAAAAGGATTGTTTGATTGGAGTTCGTTCAGACTGTATAAAAACCAACGAAATGTTCTGACTGTATATTTGTCCGGCTACAATACCTGAAACTTACATTTTTTGCAAAGAATATTGTTTTCTAACGTGTAAACAATACAAATATGAAGAAAAATTACCAAAGGAAAACGTGCCTCTTTGCAATTTTGCTGTTATTATTGGTTTTTACGTCGTTTTATCCGCTCGTAAATGCCGATAACGACGAGTATGCTTATATCGGAGGGGAAATAGTCGGTTTTGAAGCCGATATCGGAGGTGCGCTTGTTACCTCGTCTCAGAATTTCGATAGCGGAGAATGGAGTGTTAAACCGATTTTTTTGCCCGGCGACGTTATAAAAAGTATTAACGGCTGTCGCGTTTATCGGGTTGACGATATTGCGGAAATACTGAACGGCGACGATTTTCCCGAAAATAATATTGCAGAAGTCGAGTTTTTGCGAGGCGGTAATTTATTTTGCGAAAGAATAACCGCAGGTTATGGCAAAAACGACAACAAACGAGTTTTAGGTGTTACGGCAAAAGATTGCGTATGCGGATTGGGGACTATGACTTTTGTGCGAGGTGACGGTAGTTTTGCGGCACTCGGACACGCTATTTCGGACTACGACACAGGTTTTAATCTTTTTTCAAGAGGAGGAAAAATAGTAGAAGCCACAGTTTCGGGTATAGACAAAAGCGGAAGAGGCGCGCCCGGCACAATTAAAGGATATTTATGCAGTAAAAGAATAGGAATGATAGAAAAAAGCGGAAAATTCGGCATTATCGGCAGAATTACGCAATCGGAACTGCGGGAAGAGTATAAGGCAAAGCTGGGCGGAAAAAAAGATGTCGGAATTGGATCGGCAAAAATATGTTCGTGTATAAGCGGCAAAAAGGAATTTTATGACATAAAAATAGTTAAAGCGTTTTCTCAGCGCGATAGCGCAGAAAAAAGCATGATAATAAGAGTGTCGGATAAGCGTCTTTTAGATTATACAGGCGGAATTGTGCAAGGAATGAGCGGAAGCCCCATTATTCAGAACGGTATTATCGTCGGAGCCGTAACGCACGTTTTTACAAACGATCCGACTATGGGTTACGGCGTGTATGCCGATTGGCAACGTTAAAATATCCCAAAATACGCTTTAAATAGCAATAATTTTATTTTTATTGAAGTATAAAATTATAATATGTTAAGCGTAAAAGAAAAAGACCTGATAAACAAAATGCTGATTAAGCGTCGCATTCTTCCCAATAAAAAAGGATACGCATACTTATTTTGCGTGATTGAACGACTGTTGAACAACAAAACGTGTTTATCCGATGCGTATTTTTGTGCAGCTGATAAGTTTAAGGTAAAGGCTAACACGGTTGAAAAAAGCATTTCCAATGCGATAGAGGGAAGCTTTGACAACATGTTCGTCGCCGAACGATACGGCTCTTTTGCTTCGCCGGACAGCGGAAAAATTACT
>USKH01000137.1 GCA_900555125.1 uncultured Clostridium sp. | reverse complement strand
CACCGGGAAAAGATACATGTTTTTCACTTTACACTCGGTTACGCGGAAGTCAACGAAAAAGCACAAAAATTGTTGCGTTGATATAAGTCGCAATTAAAAGCCGTAGCAAGAATTTTTTGCCGTTGACTTCCGCTTTTTACTGTGCTACAACGCGGCGACGAAAGGCGATAAATCGGAGAGCATAAATATAAAGTCATAAGAAAAAGACGGTAGAATCAACGTTCTATCGCCTTAAATCCGTATATTATTTAGTTTTCTTTACAAACTTTCCGTTTTGACGGGGCTTCGTAAGCCAATCGTAAGAAATCTTCTTTTCCGCGACTTTTGTCTTAACGATTATCCCTGCAACGCCTTTTACGCAAATGAAAAGGAACCACGGGTGCGACCGCGGTTCCCATTGGTGGAGACAATAGGACTCGAACCTATGACCTCTACCATGTCAAGGTAGCGCTCTAACCAAACTGAGCTATGCCTCCGAATGCCGTGATTTAACATCAAAGCTTTATGATTATAACAAATTACAAGGTAAATGTCAATCGATTTTGCGGGAATTGACGAAAATTATTGTCAAAGAGCGATTGTGTCGGAGAGTGCGTCCGATAAACGGTTTTTTTCGGGGATAGTTAACAAACCGGAATAAAAGCGCGTTGCTCACTTACATATCCGAGCGAAAAAAGTTCAGGCGCAACTCGTTTGTGATCATTGCGATATCGTACAAAACGAATGTTGTCCGGAAATCGCGGCAAGGGACAAAAAACAAGAATGCGTCCGAAGGCGAATTACACGATTAAAGAACTTCAAAACGTGAAAAAAAGAGTATGACGTCGCAGCGTCAACAGTGCGCGTGGGCGTAATGTCGATAGAGCGGCGTGTAACTTATTAAAGCCCTAAAACGCCTCGATAATCGTAATAATATACGTAAGCCGAAATCTTAGCCATAAAAGTCATGAGCATTCGCAGCCCCGGCGGCAAAACAAGCGTCGATCGGTCGGACAATAACAAAGAATAATGCGTTCATATCGATAATTTATCGGCAATCGGTTGACCTCATCGGCAATCGGTAGTATAATTTAGCCGATAATGACAACCGAGTCACGGAGGGATGCATGAAACATTATTTATTGCCCGAAAAGGGAAAGTTTTACAAGGCAAATCTGCATATGCACACAACCGTATCCGACGGCAAAGAAACGCCGGAGGAAACCAAAGTCGCGTACATGAAAGCCGGTTATTCTGTGGTGGCGTTTTCCGACCACGAGGTATTGCTGTCGCACGAGGACCTGACCGACGAAAATTTCGTTGCGATAACCTCGTTCGAAAAGACGATAAACTGCCCGCCGCCCATCGACAGACACAGCTTCATGAAAACAGCGCATATGAACTTTTTTGCGCTCGACCCGAAAAACATTTCCTGTCCGGTGCTTAATCCGTCAACCGCGTGGGGCAACGCCAAACAGTACATAACCGATGAGATGAAAAAACTGTCGTACAAGGCTACGTATTCAACCGACGGACTTAACGACGTAATCAAAAAGGCTAACGACGCCGGCTATCTGGTGACGCTCAATCATCCCGTGTGGTCGATGGAAAACCACGACGACTATTCGGGACTTAAAGGACTGTGGGGCATAGAGGTGTACAACACCGGTTGCGTGCGCGAGGGTTATCCCGACACCGTTCAGCCGTTTGAAGATCTCCTGCGCGAAGGAAATCGCATTTTCCCCGTCGCCACCGATGACGCACATTCCGAAAAAGACCATTTCGGCGGCTTTGTCATGATTAAGTCCGAAAAACTGGACTACGCAAGCATTATGACCGCGCTTAAAAACGGCGATTTTTACGCTTCCACCGGTCCCGAAATCCGCGAATTGTATATCGAGGACTGCAAACTCGTGGTTGAATGTTCGGCTGCCCGCTCGGTTACGATAAGCACCGAACGCAGAGGCAATCTCAAAAATTACGCCGCCGGCGAAGAACACATGACGAGAACCGAGTTCGATTTAAGCAAGTTCCTTACCGATCCCGACAACGGCAAGCGCGGAATGCCCTCGTATTTCCGCGTGACCGTCACCGGTTTCGACGGCAGCGAAGCGTACACGCGCGCCTTCTTCATGGACGAATTCGATAAGCTGGCTGAATAGTTAAATAACGCGCCAACGATAACGAGAAAGCACTTTTGAAAAAGAGTGCTTTTTCTTTTTACGGTAAACGCAGCGGAAATAAAAAAGTAAAGCCCGGGTATTGACAACCGTATAAACGTATGATATAATAATATTAAATAAGGCACCTCGCCTTGTTAAAATCTCATATGGAGGAAAAATCATGAAAAACGAGCGGAAAAGATCGATGCCGGGGGGAATCTTTTTATTTTGCATTATATGCATAATATGTAGCGTATTTACGTTTGCGGGGTGTGCGAAAAATAACGTTACGGATGTTGACGACGCTCCGGATCCGCAGCTGGCTGCGCTTAAACAAAGCGCAATCGAGCAAATCGACGACAATAAACTTATAAAGATAAAGGAAAAATATCAAATGTTCGTATCGGATGTCGTATACAGATACGATCTTGAAAGAAACATGCTCTATTTTTCGATGTATGCCGACACGCTTGCCGAGAGCGCAAAGGAAAAGGTTCGGGCGGCAACTGAGGAACAGGAGATCGATCGCGCCGTTAAGGGATTTGGGACTAAGATTAACTTCTGGAGAAACGATTACGGCAGCAGCGTCCAAGCCGGCGGATTCGGAATAGGCGCGCGTACCTGGGTTATCGAGGTAAACGACGGGACGTCGCAGTTTACGTTGCGCGAGGGTACGAGTCCGTTGTCGAAATATCCGTATTGCCTTAAAACACAATCGGACGAAGGCGATATAAGCTTTGAACTTGCCGGCAAAAACGTGTTGTTCGGCGACGATAATACCAAAATTTACGAGGCGGAAATAGGTAAAGATATACTGTTCAGAACCGAGCGTTACAGCAGCGAGTGGTACGTGGGGCTGATACATAAAAAGGCAGGTAAAATAGTAGGCTATTCGATGTTCGATCGCACGACGCAGTTGTCCGTGCATTCGGTGAATTTCGTCGGCGCGGATAAGAAAGACATAACGCGCGAGCAGGTAATATCCTTTATGGACGCGTACGTAAACGGCGAAGACGGAGAGGGTAAAGCCGGCGTCGAAGTTACCTTCAATAAGGCGGAAATAACCTTTTTCGTGAATGCGGGTGAGCAAAACGAGAACACGGACAAGGATAAAGACGAAATAGGTTTGCGCTACTTCGGCGATTACGGCACGGCTAACGTGCAGAAAGCCGCCGTTGAATTTGCGTCCGATTATGACGACGTAACCGCAGAGATAATAGCGGAAAACCCCGTTATTGCGGCAAACGAGAAAACCTTGTCGGTTACGCTCAAAGCGGGCGAAAAAATAACCGCTTGCGACGAGAGCAGCGGCTATATAGACATGTTCTTCTACAAGGGCGAAGAATTTCTCGGTTACGCCGTCTTCAGGATTGTAAAGGGCGAAAACGGCAGACATCCGATGCTCGGACTGGAGGAGGGAGTTGCCTTTACATATAGTAACGGCACCCGGACAAGAATAACGCGCGAATTTGCGGACAGGTACCTGAAAATTCGCCGCGCGTAAAGTTTAATCGGCGCAATGCGATCGGAAAAAACGATGCTGCGAAAATAGAAATCGAACAAAGAAAAAAGCCGCACATTTATAAAGTTAAGAAACATAAAAAGCAGAATATATGAAATCAGCCTTTTCAAGCCATAACATTGTTATATGAACTCCTCGTCCTATTTCGATTTGTCTTTGTTTTAATTTTAGCTTATTCCGAGTTGCACATGATCCACGAGAGCAAGTATCATATGGTGTTTTTCAATTTTTTCATCGGTGTAAAAAAACAGTGGTCTATAAGCCATTTCTTATAGACCACTGCGCTTGGTGGAGGTAATAGGGCTCGAACCTATGACCTCATGCATGTGAAGCATGCGCACTAACCAACTGTGCAATACCTCCATAACCTAAAATATTTTAACCTTTTTGAGTCAATTTGTCAAGCGTTTTTCTGTAAAATCCTGCATCTCATTGTGTTATAATGGTAGCGTGAAGAAATATAAAGCGACCGAAAAAGAAAAAGTCGCGAAAAGATAAGCGTTACCATTGACACATAGCAAAATATGTGTTAAAATACAAAGG
>USKH01000136.1 GCA_900555125.1 uncultured Clostridium sp. | reverse complement strand
GCTTTTTACACGTCTAATTATACCGATAAAATAATTTTTGTCCCCTACCCTTCCCCCGAAAAGGTAGGGAAAATAAAAATTTTTTTGAAAATTTTCTTTTCTCTCGGCAAAAAGGCAGGGAAAAAGATATGGAAACTGTTTTCTTTCGACAAAAAGGAGCATCCCGATGAAAAAAATAATTTCTCTGTTTCTGGTCATCGTTTTTTCAATAGCAACGCTGTCCGGCTGCTACAAAAGAAATACGCTTCTCGACCCAAAAAAACCGGTTACTCTCACAATGTGGCACGTGTACGGCGAACAAGCCGATTCGCCCATGAACAGATATGTAGAAAAATTCAACAGCACGGTGGGCAAAGAAAAGGGAATTATCGTCAACGTAACTCTGATGTCCAACGCATCGCAGATCGGCGCAAAACTGCTTAATGCTCAACAGGGAAAAGCCGGTGTTCCGTCAATGCCGGATCTTTTCTTCTGCCACGCAAGCAACGCCACGGAACTGGGTAAATCCAATCTTATAAACTGGAAAGATTATTTCAGTGCAAACGCACTTAAAGATTTTGTAAGCAGTTTTCTGCTTGACGGCGCAGTGGGCAATTCGCTGTCTGTTCTGCCGGTTTCCAAATCAACTCATCTTTTATTTGTAGCCGGAAGTGCGTTCGACCGTTTTGCCGACGCTACCGGCGTCAGTTACGATGATATGAAGACATGGGACGGTTTCTTTTCCGTGGCGGAAAAATACTACGAATATTCCGGAGGAAAACCTTTTTGCGCTTTCGATTATATTCTCCGCGCAGTCGAACTTAACGCGTACAGCTTGGGAGCAACCGACTTGTATGCTTCGGACGGCTGGTACAACGATAACGGAATTTTAATCGGTTCGTACAGAAAATTCGCCTCCGCAATTGCCAAGGGACATATCGTCGTTTCGGATTTGTATTCCAATACGCAGGTTATGACGGGACAAACCATTGCCGGCTTGTCCTCTTCCGCCGCAGTCCTGTATTATAACGAAAAAATCACCTACCCGAACAACGAAAGCGAAAACACAAATCTTCGCGTACTGCCTACGCCGCAGGCAAGCATAGGCAGAAAATACGCAACTCAGGCGGGCGTGGGTCTGTGCGCATATAAAACCGACGACAAAAAAGCCGAAGCAGCAACCGTGTTTGCAAAATGGTTCACCGAAGAAAAACGCAACCTCGATTTCGTTGCGGAAACGGGATACATGCCCGTTAAAAACGGAGCTTTCGACAAACTTTCGGACTATACCTTTAAAAACGAAGCTTTTAAAAATACTTACTCGGCATTGAAAACGACAAGAGAGCAATGCACTTTCATTTCAGAGCCGTCGGGCGACGGTTTTTATCCCAAAACCTATGCTTTATACAATAATATCAGGCAATTACAAAAACAAATCGGAACAATGTACGCAAACGGAGCAACCGCCGACAGCATTACGCAAGAACTGATCGACATGTTCAAAAATACAGGTAAATGACAATATGAGTCTTCTGTCCCGCATTAAAAACAGAAAAACATACATGCGACGCAAGCTGTTCTTGTGTATGCTTGCGCTTGCCGTTATCGTGCTGATGTTTTTGTCGTGCGGTCTTTTCTTCCTCGGCCATTTTTCCACAGCCAAAAACAACGCCGTAAATAATTTGTCTTTCCAGATGATAACTTTTGAAAGACAAACGGCAAAATACTTCGAAGATATGACGAGAATGGGAAATTCGCTTTCCGAAAGCCTTGCAAAAGAAACCGACGCTTTTCTCGAAAACGAAGGCATTTCTTTCAAATCGCTTAATGACGATGCTCAACGCATTTATTCTCTTCAGGACAACCTTTTCGATAAACTGGGTACAGAACTGCTGAAAACCGACTGTTCGGGTGCGTTTTTAATGTTGAACGCCACCGTCAATTCTCGCGTGGAAGCATCGGAAAAACACAAAACCGGCTTATATTTCCAACGAGCCTCCCTCGACGAAACCGACGAAACGTTGCTTTTATACCGTGGCATTTCCGAATTAGGTCGCAAAAAAAACGTTATGCCTCATCGCCAATGGCGACTCGAATTCGACGTGGACGAATTTCCCGACTATTCAAAATTTTTTCAACGCTCCGACGGAGAAATAGATAAAAAACCGTTTCTGACCTCCATTTCCGTTCTTAACGGCACATCGGAAAGAACAATGAATTTCGTAATTCCCATCGTAAACGCACGCAACGTCGTATACGGACTTTGCGGCTTTGAAATATCCGCAAATTACTTCAAAAAACACTTCGCACCGTCTACTCAGCTCGAACATCTCACCTGTATGTTGTTCCCGAAAAACGGAAACGTTTTTCAGTCGGACAACGGTTTTTCGGCAGGCGTTTACGGCGGTAAAGGCGATTTGATTGTAGGCGATCTCGGCGACGGACTGGCATCGATAACAGGCAATTCGACTTTTGTTGCAAAAACACGACAAATAAAATTATGCGGCGCCGATTATGTTCTCATTGCGGCGTTCCCGAAAGAAGAATACGACAGCGAGGTTGCCAACAACATCGTTTCAGTAGTGCTGCTTGTATTCTTGCTTGTCTGCACGACGGTTGTCATATGCGCGTTTTTCAGCAAAAGATTCTTGCGCCCCCTGCTCAAAGGACTCGAACAAATTCAGAAACAGGAACACAAAAACGCCGAATCCGAATTTGTGGAAATAGACGACCTCTTTGCTTTTCTCGCCGAACAGGACAGACTGCGCGACGAAGAAACCGAAAAACTGCGCACGCAATGCGATAAACAGGGCTCCCTTATCGAACAAAATCAAACAGACATCGATCGTCTTGCCTATTCGCGCAAAAACGAAGTTTCTCCCGACGACTACGAAATGTTTAAAGCCGGGCTAAAAACTCTTACCAAAACAGAAAAACAAGTGTTTGATTTATATCTCGAAGATAAATCGACGGACGAAATAATGGAAATTTGTCATATTCAGAAAGGCACGCTCAAATATCATAATCACAATATTCTGAACAAACTCGGCGTGTCTTCCAGAAAACAAATGCTGCGCTATGCAACCCTTATGAAGCAAGAAGCTCAGAATAAATGATTTGAAACAACACGATCATTGCATATGTTCATTTTAACCGCTTTATTTTATGGGTTAAACTGTTCTTGCATGCAAAATGCTATAATCGAGGAATATTATGGGTAATTTGCTAATAACCGAGAAAAACGAAAATTTTTGGGCTCAGTTCGGAATAAGCTATATGTACTCCTATCACATTTGTCACGGCAATTACTGTTATTGGGACGCTACAAAAGGGAAAAAACATTCCAGCCTTTTTTATATAACAGAAGGTTCGGTGACTTTTAACATGCCGCTTTATAAGTTCGAAGCAAAAGCGGGCGATTACCTGTTTATGCCGGCGGAGCTTAGATATTATTCGGTGTGGCACGGCAATCCCACCGCCGAGTTTTACAGTGTGGACTTTGACCTTAAAAAAGTTTCAAACCGCCAGTTCGACCGTTCGTATGACATCTGCGCAATAGAATGCGTAGACAAAAAGCGCGCTCTTGACGACCTTTTGTTTTTGCACAAGGTTCACAATTTACCCCGGGAAGAAATTACGCCACAGATCATGCTTAAAGCGTTGTCGGTTTTTTATGCGCTGTTTTCGGACAGTATCCCGGACATTCCCGAAAACAAAGAAGGCGACCTGCCGGAAAGCCTCAAAAAAAGCGTTGCGTATCTCGAAAAACATTACAAGGAAGATATCGGTGGAAAAGAGATTTCCGAAGCAGGCTTTGTCAGCGAATCGCGGATGTATCATCTGTTTTCCGAACATTTCAAATGCTCACCCATAGAGTACAAAAACAAACTGCGCATAAAAGACGCCGTGGAAATGCTTATTCAGACAAATAAATCAATAGAAACAATCGCATACGAACTCGGTTTTGCCTCCTCGGCTTACTTTCGTAAAGTTTTCCATACAATCACCGGCTATTCTCCGCGAGAATGTCGCACCGGCGCAAACAAACCCATTGGCTAATAAAAACAATGTCCGACGGCAAACGAAATTCAACAAAAGGTGTACGCAAGCCGCCCGAATATATTCTCTTTCTGATTGAACAATATCTTAAATCTTTGCAAAAGTAATATTAAAAGGAGCAGATTTTTTGTCTGCTCCTTTGTTTGTTAGTCTGTTACTTCGTCATCAATGTCATCGA
>USKH01000135.1 GCA_900555125.1 uncultured Clostridium sp. | reverse complement strand
TCGCTTCTCAAACGATTTTGTCGCCGCCGCGAAAGTCGGAGCGGTAGAAATTTT
This sequence comes from uncultured Clostridium sp., assembly GCA_900555125.1. Classification (GTDB taxonomy): domain Bacteria; phylum Bacillota; class Clostridia; order Christensenellales; family Pumilibacteraceae; genus Neoclostridium. The sequence goes on along the minus strand of USKH01000135.1, from coordinate 4,177 downwards.
TTGCGGACAGGGATTTTAGGCCGGTTAGACGCAGCTTGCTGTGCAGACAATATTCCGAATGCGGCAGACGGGACGCAGCTTAAACAATTTTCAAATATATTAATAAATAACTTGACATTTTTTATTGATTTGGCTATAATTCAATAGCTTTAAATTTGTTTGCTTATCTTTGCGGCATAGTCGGACTTTTCAGCTCTGTGCGGGCAAAATCACGGCAGCAAAACGGGGCAGCCGAAATCCCTCAAAAATCGGCGAAAATTCGATATGCTGTTATGGCTCAGTAGGTAGAGCACGTCCTTGGTAAGGACGAGGTCGCGGGTTCAAATCCCGCTAACAGCTCCACAGGAAAACCACAAGATATTGTGGTTTTTTCTTTATTTTTGGCACTGTTTTACACAATCAAGGAAAAACACAAAATCAATAGCAAACACGGTAGCAAACATTTTTTGCTATTTTTATCAGTTCTTAATTCCACTTTCTGCGGAATTTGAAAAGCCGTTTTTCAGACGGTCAAAATCGCTTTGAAACTGCCTTTTTCGGGTTCGGTAGCAAACAATAGCAAACAGCTTTTTATTCCTTTTGAATATGATGAAAGCCACCGCCTTAACGGGCGATGGCTTTTACTTATTTGCTACATTTCAAAATCTTTTGTTCGTCGCGGTTTCGGATGGTCGTCGTCCATGGCTTCCATAAGTTCGTCCAAAGTGGATACGCCATACTCGTCCATAAGCCGCGCTACATTTTGCAGGAATTGGTCGCCGTGGCTTTCTTCGTTTTCGTCTGAAATCGCAGCAAACGATTTTTCAGACGGTTGTGCCGCCGTAACTTGTTGCTCGCTCGGAGCATACCGCTCGTCAAACACATCGACCGCTTTCTGCAAATATTTATTTGTCGTAGCGGTGTTGTAGATCATCGTCGTTTCTACCTTTTTATGCCCCATGAGCGTTTGGATAACTTTCGGATTTTCCTGCGCTTCAAAAAGCGTATTGGAAAAGGTATGTCGCAACTTATAAAAATGAATGCCCGCATCTTCTAATCCGTGCTTTTTCAAAAGCCGCATAAACATTGTCCGTGTGCCGTGGTAGGAACGCATTTCTCCGTTGTTGTTGGCAAAGATAAAATCGTCAGCCTTGCTCACGGGAGCTTTGGTCATCAGCTCCTGCATTACGCGCAGTTTTTTCCATTCTTTCAATGCTTCGACAAGTAAATCCGGAATAGGCAGAACGCGCACGCTGCCTGCCGTCTTTGTCTTACCGACGACGTATTCCCGCTTGGTAATGTTTCCGTTTTCGTCAAAGGTCGGCTCTACCGTCTGTGTGCGGACGACGGAAAGCGTCTTGTTCTTTTCATCGAAGTCTTTCCATTTGAGAGCAAGCACTTCTCCGATGCGCAAGCCTGCAAACATAGAAGTCAGGCAAAGCGGTTTGAACAGTACGCTTGTACCGATTGCCTGTAAAAAGCGGTCGCGCAGTTCTTCGGGAATTGCTTTGTATTCCTGTTCTTCAGCGGCGTCTTTTGTCTTTCGTTCCCGTGATTGCAGGCGTACTTTGTTCACGGGGTTCTTGTCTATGATTTCCTCATCAATACAGTATTCAAAATATTGTCCGAGCTGGTACTTGATATGCTTGACTGTATCGAGCGCATAGCCGTTATCGAGCATACCGCCGAGAAAATCCTGCAACAGATTGGGGGAGATATTCTGCGGCAAGTAATTCCCCATATACGGGTAAATATATCGTTTCGCATTCACTATGTACCGCTCAAATGTGCGCGGCGCGATTGTTCGCCTTTTGTACTTCATCAACCAAAATTGCATATGATTTTGGAGAGACATATTCTGTTGTATCAACTGTTTGCGGGCGCCGTTTTTGGGAAGATAAGGGGCAAGGTTGGCAATGGCTTCCGCACGCGTTTTGCCTGAAACGGCTTTGCGTATCTGTTTGCCGTTTTCATCATAGCCGATTGTCGCCTGCGCCACCCAAAGTCCTCGCTTGTTTTTATAGACGCTGCCTTCGTTGTTTGCACGTTTTGATGTGGCTTTTTTACGCGGCATAATTGTTGCCTCCTGCGTTTTCGCTCATCTGCCATGCGACAAAATTGAGTATGCTCACGACCTGTCTTTTTCCAACTTTGGTAACAGGAAAACGCCGGCTGCGCATAAGTGCCCGTACATTGTCCCTGCCTAAACCCGTAAGTTTGATGATGTCATCGCAATCGAGAAAACTCTTTCCGAACTGAGCTGAAAGCCGTTTTACCTCGTCTGCAATGAGATGTTCAATGTTGACTGCCGAATTGTTGCTGTAAATATACACATTACCTCCATATCATATTTATTTGTTGCAACAACGCCGCAATAAGTCTGTATCTGCGCATGAATTCGCTTGTAAACGACGGGAAATACTACTTTGATTTCCTGACCGATGCGCGCAATATAAGGCTTACAACGGCATTTTTGCAAGCTATAAATTTCACCCTTCAAAGGACGGAAGCGGGTATCCCGCCTTGCCGTGAGAATGTAAGTGTGGCGCAAACTGCGTCTCACTTCTTATCCTGTTCCAAAAAATAGGTCTTTTTGCTCCATTTTTGTTTGAACCGACTTCACCCCTCAACGTGTTGATTTTATCCTTCGTCCGTTTTTTGAGATTGCCGCTTGCGGCTGCCCGTATAGACGATTATGTTTCCGTTTTGCCGGTGCAGAGAGTTATAGCTTGGCGTGCGCCTGATTTGCCCGAACGCTTCCAACAAAGAAAGGTCGTCCTGTATCGTCCGTTCGCTTACGCCGAACTCTTTTGCCATGACCGCCACGGTAAACCGCCGCCCGCTCCGCCTGCGGATGAATCGCAAAAGCCGTTCTTGTCTTTCGTCTCGTTTACTCATAAATCACCTCCATGTAAAAACCCCCTCACTTATAAGGGAATAAGAGGGGGTAAAAAGTTAACCTGTTTTGGGTGTTCTGGCAAAAGTTTTACAAAACTTTCACAAACGAAAAATCAGCCCGATAACGGACTGACTTTTCAATCTCTATTCAGTTTTGAGAAAAGTCCCTTCATAATATAGCCATAAGGGGCGCAAAAAATCGTACCCCCTATAAAACAGAGCCGAAAATTGCTTCCAACAGTTTAACTTCTTTCTCGTTTGCTAATCTGTATTCTTGTAAATTTGCTTCCGCTTTTTTGATAAGTTTACGGACTGCGCCTTCGGTTACGTTCAAATATCTTGCAATCTCTGTTTTCTGAATATGCAAATATTTATGCCGAAAGTACGCATCTGCTTGCCGAAAGGTAAGTAATGAAAAGATTTCAATTTTCTTATCGTCCAAAACTTGTCTGCGGAATCGTTCTTCTCGCCATTCTGATTTTTCTTGTTTTTCCTTATCGAGAACATCCAAAATATCGGTATCGTCAGCAGAGAAGTCATAGCCGTTTTCCATAAGTAAATTTAAGGAAACATGCCGACGTGTTTCTTTGCGTTCTACTTTCTTTTCATACTTTTCCAACTGCGCGAATGCCGCCGCAACTTCGTCGGAAACTTCGATTTCTTCCGTATGTCCGTCGGCAAATTTATATATAATGAGTGGCATATACTTACCTATTTTTTGAATTTTCTTTTCTGTATAGTTATTATATAGTGCTATAGTTATTATATAGTGCTTATTGTGATTCCGTACTGACGCAAACGCAATTCCCCATTCAATATAGAAACTTAAATTTCACATTTGCAGACTCCAAACGCTTTTTGGTTACGGTCCGGCAAATGTTGCTTTCACGGTTGTTAACGAGAATAAAGCTGCGAGTCCCGCAATCTTCGTCATTGAGCGATTTGACTGCCTGTCCGAGCGTACCGCTTCCAGCAAAAAAATCCATGACAATCGAACTTTTATCGGTCGTTGCCCGAATCAATTCTTTGATAAGCTTTACGGGTTTTGGAGTAGAAAAATATTCACGCTTACCGAAGATATCTGCAATTTCATCTTTGGCGGATGAAGTCGTTCCGAAACAGTCGAAGTCGTCAGGGAACGGAACTTCCGTCTCTTTCCATACGCCATTGTCCAAATACGGCTGTCGTATATTTTTCAGGATGCTTGCCGAGCTCTTTTTGCAAACGATAATATATTCATAATCTGTTTGAACTTTATTCGGATTAAGAACTACGCGGTTTTGATCAAACAGCGGGTTTT
>USKH01000134.1 GCA_900555125.1 uncultured Clostridium sp. | reverse complement strand
CAAACAAAATAAGCGAGGCGGCGACGGTAAAAAAAATGCTCTTCCGAAAAGGAAGAGCGGATCGCACACTGCGAAAAGTGGTCAGACAAAGTTTTTATTTGAACTTGCCTTGTTATTTTGTAAGTATATGTTACCACATAAAAAAATAAAAGTCAAGTAAAAAAATAAAAGTCAAGGGAAAAACGGCTATGGAAAAATTTTATTTAGGGATGGACATCGGGACGAACTCGGTGGGAATGGCATGCACGGACGAAAACTATAAACTTCTCCGCGCAAAGGGTAAGGATTGCTGGTCGGTGCGTTTGTTTGACGAAAGCAAGACGGCGCTCGAACGCAGAACTTACAGAACCTCGAGAAGAAGATTGCAACGGCGGAAATATCGGCTCGCGCTTTTGCAGGAACTTTTCGCTCCGTTTATAGACGATAAAAATTTCTTTATTCGCCTTAACAACAGCCAGTTTCTGCCCGAGGACAAAGACGGCACGCTTTTCGGCGATAAAAACAATCTTTTTAACGACCCTGCGCTTGACGACAAAACTTTTCACGGGCAGTTCCCGACGATTTATCACCTGCGAAAGGCTTTGATTGACGGCGGCGATTATGATTTGAGATTATATTATCTTGCCCTTCATCACATCATAAAATATCGCGGACACTTTCTTTTTGAAGGAAGCATGAACGACATACGGAACATAAATCGTTTGTTTACGGCGTTGAACGATACGCTGAAAAACGTTTACGGAGACGACGAAGCGCCCGAATTCGCCGCAACCTCAGCCGAAAAAGCCAAAGAAATACTGCTCGATCCGAAGAAAAACATTCGCGATAAAGAACAGGAACTCGAAAAGCTGTTCGGTGCGGAAAGTAAGCTCGAAAAAGAGATCATCAAGGGCATGTGCGGCGCAAAAATCTCCCCGTCGGTGCTTTTCGGCGAATCTTTCAAAGAGGAGAAATCGTTTTCGTTTAAAGAATTAAACGACGAAACTTTCGACGCCATGCGGCAGACCTACGGCGATAATTTCGCTCTGCCCGAAGCTCTCCGCGCGATTTACAGCTTTGTTACGTTTGAAAAACTGCTTGTCGGCAAGCCCGACATCTCCTCGGCGATGATTGCCGTTTACGAAAAGCATAAAAGCGATCTTAAACTTCTGAAAGATTTTTTAAGAGCCAAATCGGGCGAAATTTACGGAAAAGTATTTAAAAACACGAACGAAAAGGCTAACTACGTCAATTACGTGGGATATACGAAGAAAGGCGGAGACAAAAAGAAAGTTAAAACTTGCGGTTACGAAGAATTCAGACAATACCTTAAAAAGGCGATAGCCGCAATCGACGCAAAAGATAAAGAAACGCAAAATCTTATTTTATCAGAGCTTGAAAACGGATCTTTCCTTCCCAAAATCCTTCATTCGGATAACGGACTGTTCCCTCATCAGGTAAACGAGGACGAACTTGTAAAAATTGCCGACAACATGGCAAAAAATCACCCCGAAACGACGGATATGACGAAAAAGCTTCGCAAACTGTTCTTGTTCAGAGTTCCTTATTTCGTAGGTCCGCTTGCAGGCGAAAACAGCTGGGCGGTGAGAAAAACGAACGAGAAAGTTACGCCGTGGAATTTTGACGACGTTATAGACAAAGCTGCGAGCAACGAAGAATTCATGCGCCGCATGACAAACCATTGCAGCATTCTGCATGCGGAAGACGTGCTGCCGAAATGCTCGATGATTTATCAAAAATATAACGTTTTAAATCAGCTCAACAAACTGAAAATAAACGACTGTCCTCTTCCGTCCGTCGAACTCAAACAGAAAATTTTCAACGAGCTGTTTCTTAAATACAATAAAGTTTCGGACAAAAAAATTATCGATCTTCTCGTCCGCTCGGGCGAAGTTTCCCCGGAAGAGGCGCGCGCAATCACGTTAACGGGCAAGGACGGCGAGCTGAACGCTTCGATGTCGTCTTATATAACGTTCAAAAACATACTCGGAGATTTTGCGGACAAGCCCGAAAATGCGGAAATTTTGGAAAAAATAATCCTTTGGCACACCTTAAACACCGATAAAAAAATCGTGGAAGACCTTATTTTGAAGCACTTCGGCAAAATCCCCGAAATAAAAAACAACGTCAAAGCTTTAAAAGGGCTTGTATTCAAGGATTTCGGAAGGCTCTCGGAAAAACTTCTCACGGGGCTTAAAGCCGCAGATAAAGAAACGGGCGAACTCCTTTCGATAATCGATATTTTATACGAAACCAATCAGAATCTCAATGAAATTCTCGCAAACGAAAGATATAACTTTGCCGAACTCATAAAAGCCGAAAACGGCGAAGAATCGGACGAAATCGGTTATAAAGACATCGAAGAGCTTTACGTTTCCCCGGCGGTTCGCCGCGGAATTTGGCAATCGCTTATTATGGCGGACGAATATATCAACGCCGTAGGCAAAGTCCCCGACAGGATTTTTATCGAATTCACCCGCACAGACGAAACGAAAGGCGAAGCGGGCAAAAAACTTTCCAGAAAAAAGCAACTTTCGGATAAGTTCAAAGCGATAAAAGACGCGAAATTTCAGGACATAATAGCCAAGCTTAACAGCGACGAAATAACCGATATGAAACTTCGGCAGGAGAGGCTGTATCTCTACTTCCGCCAGCTCGGCAAGTGCATGTATTCAGGCAAAAATATCGATTTATCGTTGCTCAACACCGACACTTACGACGTAGATCATATCTTGCCGAGGTCTTACACCAAAGACGACAGCCTTGACAACAAAGTGCTTGTGTGCAGAACATGCAACGCAAAGAAGGCGGATATTTATCCCGTACCTGCCGAATTCAGACAAGTAAAACTTTGGAAACTTCTTCACGAAAAAAATCTGATAAGCAAAACGACTTTTGACAAACTTATGCGTACCGAACCTCTCGGCGAAGGAGACTATGAAGATTTCATCAACCGCCAGAAAGTAATCACCGACCAGACGGCGAAAGCGGTTGCCGAACTTTTGCAGAGGAAATATCCGAAAACGCAAATTGTTTACAGCAGAGCCAAAAACGTTGTCGATTTCAAAAATAAATTCGATCTTTATAAGTGCCGCGAAACAAACAATCTGCACCACGCGCGCGACGCTTACCTTAATATTGTTGTGGGAAACACTAAAGGCGCGTGGGATGAAAATTCGTTGCAACTCGTCAAATCCACGTTCAAAAAACACACCATGGCGGTTACGCAATATGCGTTTTGCAACATGGGTGCGTTTTACCGCCAGACAGTGTATCCAAAAGGAGACCCCGGCATAACCGCACCGAGAAAAGGCAACGGCGCACTTGCAAACACGCAAAAATATGGTGGATACAAAAAAGAAGAAACCTCATATTTCGTTGTTGTCCAATCGAAAGGAAAGAAAGGACAAACGATAAAAACAATTGAAGCAGTTCCCATTCTCACGGCTTATAGGCAAAGAACCAATCCTGACGCTGTACTTGACTATTTCAAAACTTACCTCACCGAGCCGACTATTCTTATCCCGAAACTGAAAGTCCGCCAGCTTGTTTCATATAACGGTACGCCTATATATATTACAGGAATAACCGGCTATCAAGTTGACGCCAATAACGCAACCGAGCTTTTCACCGATAATAAGACCGACGAATATGTCAATCAACTTTCAAAGCTCGTCGAAATGGCGAAAAACGGAACGATATCGGAAGAAAACGGCGAATACATAATCAAAACCAACCGAAACAAAGACGTTAAACTTACAATAAACAGACAATCGAATATCGAGCTTTACGATACACTTAAAGACAGACTATCAAAACCTATCTATCAGGGCTTATCTCCGTTCTCAACGTTCAGAAAAAATCTTGAAAACGGCGAGGAGAAATTTGCAAACTTATCCGTCACCAATCAATGCACTGTACTGTTGCAGATATTGAAATTTTTCAAATGTAATGCGGAGTCAGCCAACATTTCTCTTATCGGAGGAGGCAAAGGAAGCGGTAGAATTCTTTTCAATAAGGACATTACAAATGCTGATTTTAAGATAATTTGTAAATCGCCCGCAGGGCTTACGGAAAGAATAAAAAAAGTGTGACGTAAAGAGGGTATGATATGGGGTTCAGGACGGTGATTGTTAATTCTCGGGCAAAACTCGAATTCAGAATGAATTTCATGGTCGTGAGAAATAAAGAGTTTAAAATATTTATAAGCATTGCGCACTGCATAAAATTGCTTTATTTTTAATTGAAA
>USKH01000133.1 GCA_900555125.1 uncultured Clostridium sp. | reverse complement strand
CGGCACCCAGAACGCACATGAGAACAGCGGTTATCGCAAACAGTTTTTTCTCCAGTTTCTGCGACTCGGTTTTGTCCTCCCGAACGCGTTTTTCGTCCTCTTTTTTCATTGGTCGTCCTCCTTATTGCCGAACAGCATTTTAACTTCGTATTCGGCGTCCTTTATAAAATACGTCAGCGCGGAATAACGCTTTGCCACATAGTCGTTTTTAACCATTTTCTTTACGTTATATTCTTCCCCCACAAGCACCACGAGTTTTTTTGCTCTCGTTATCGCCGTATAGAGAAGATTTCGGGTCAGAATGACCGGGGCGCCGGATACCACCGGCATCACTACCGCGTCAAATTCGCTACCCTGGCTTTTATGCACGGTTATTGCATAAGCAAGTTGAAGTTCGCCTATCATTTCCCCCGAATACACCGCGCGCCGACCGTCCTCGAAATCGACGGTAAGCTCGCGCCGGGAAACGTTTATTTCCGAAATATATCCTATATCGCCGTTGTAAACGCCCTTTCCTTCTACAATATTGTAACCGCTGACTATCTTCCATTCGATGTCGTAATCGTTGACGGTGTGCATAACCTTATCGCCCACCGAATAGCCGTAATCGTCGGAAACAATTTTCTCAGTATTATTGCCGTTAAGCGTTTGTTGCAGACGGACATTGAGATTTATTACGCCCGCAGGTCCGTTTTTAAGCGGGCAAAGAACCTGAATTTTATCCGGGCGAACGCCGAGATATTTGGGAAGCCTTCGCGACACGGTATCAACCACTTTATCGGCGATGGCGTCCGGACTGCCGGCATGCATAAAGAAAAAGTCCTTGTCGGTTTTGTCAAGCACAGGCATGTCGCCGCGATTTATCGCGTGAGCATTGGACACTATAAGACTTTCGAGTGCCTGGCGGTAAATGCAGTTAAGTTCGACGCACGGCACTATTCCGCTGTTTTTTATGTCGGCGAGAACGTTGCCCGCTCCAACGCTTGGCAGCTGATCCTTGTCGCCCACAAGCACGAGTCGGGTGCCGGGATTTATATGGTCGAGCAGCGATTTCATCAGGAATATATCCACCATAGAAAACTCGTCCACTATCACGACGTCGCTTGAAAGAGGCTCGCTTTCTTCGAGATATTCCTCTCTTTTAAGTCCGAGTGCGCGGTGAATGGTGCTTGCTTCGCCGCCGGTTGCCTCGCTCATGCGTTTTGCCGCGCGACCGGTGGGAGCCATAAGCGAATAGGTCATGCCGAGGTTGCCGAGAATGGACATTATGCATTTAATTATCGTGGTTTTGCCCGTTCCGGGTCCGCCGGTAATTAGTACCGCTCCCGAATTTATGGCAAGCGATATTGCTTTTTTCTGATTTTCGTGAAAATTTATTGAGTTTATTTTTTCGTACGCTGCGATTTCGGGCTGACAGTCGTATTCGAGCTTGTCGGCATAATCGATAAGTTTTACAAGCGCGGTTGCCACTCCTTTTTCTACGCGGTACATGCTTGTCAGCATTATCGACGTTTTTTCGAACTCGAATCTTCGCAGCTTTCGCTCCGAAATAAGCTGTTCCACAACCGGAACAATGCAGTCGGTTTCCACCGAAAGAAGCTCGGCGACACCCGAAATAAGTTGATCTTCGGGAAGATAGGTGTTGCCGCTTGTCCTCGAACTTTCTTTAAGAGTAAAGACTATTCCTGCGCGCACGCGGAACGCCCCGTTTTTGGTAACGCCCATGCTTTGCGCTATTTTATCCGCGCTGTAAAAGCCGATGCCGTCCACGTCCTCTATAAGCGAATACGGATTTTTGCTTACGATTTGCACGGTATCTTTTCCGTATTCCGCGTAAATTTTAAGCGCGGTGTTCAGCGTTATTCCGTATTTTTGCAAAAACATAACGGCGTCCTGCATTATTTTGATTTTTCCGTACGCCTCGCTTATCTCGAGTGCTTTTTTCTTGCTTATGCCCGACACTTCGCTAAGCCTGTTGGGCGTGTATTCGATTACGTCGAAGGTTTTGAGTCCGAATGCGTTTACCAGTCGCAGGGCAAGCACGGGACCTATTCCCCTTATTACTCCGCTGCCGAGATAGCGAACCATTCCGTCTGCCGTATCGGGGCGAACTTCGCTGACGGCGGTGGCTTTGAACTGTTTTCCGAACTTGGGGTGCATGATGAATTCGCCTTCCGCGACCACCGGCTGACCTTCGACGGCAGTGGGAAAAAGCCCGGCGCATACGACGGGCTCGCCGTCAACGTCCAAAACGGCTACGGTATAACCGTTTTCTTCGTTGCGGAATCTTACGTCGGCGATCTCACCCCTCAGCTTCATTATTTTATGCCGAGAACCGATTTGATTTCGCCGACCTTATCGGTTTGCTCCCACGGAAGATCGGGCTTGCCGAAATGTCCGTAGTTGGTGGTTTTTGCGTATATCGGGCGCTTTAAGCCGAGATTTTCGATAATACTGTACGGTCGGAAGTCGAAAACCTTGTTTATGCAGTCGAGTATCTGTTTGTCGGAAAACTTACTCGTTCCGAACGTGTCCACGCAAATAGACACGGGATTTGCCTTGCCTATGGCGTAAGCAACCTGCAACTGCATTCTGTCGGCAACGCCTGCGGCAACCAGGTTTTTGCACACGTAACGCGCGTAGTAGCACGCAGATCTATCAACCTTGGTGGGGTCCTTGCCCGAAAAAGCTCCGCCGCCGTGAGGGCACATTCCGCCGTAAGTATCGACTATTATTTTTCTTCCGGTAACCCCGCTGTCGCCGTGCGGTCCGCCTATAACGAATTTACCGGTGGGGTTTATATAAAACTTGGTGTCTGGTTTGAGATACGAGGACGGGATTACAGCCTTTATTATTTTTTCTGCAATGTCCTTTTCAAGCTGCTCGTGGCTTACGTTTTCGTCGTGCTGAGTGGAAACCACTACTGTGTCGACGTACGAAGGTTTTCCGTTTTCGTACGCTACGGTTACCTGAGCTTTCCCGTCGGGACGGAGATATTTTATCTCTCCGTTTTTTCTCGCTTCGGACAGTCTTTTGGTAAGCGCGTGGGCAAGAGTAATCGGGAGCGGCATAAGCTGCTCGGTTTCGCGGCAGGCATAGCCGAACATCATGCCCTGATCGCCCGCGCCTGTTTTCGACGCGAGATCGGATTCGCCCTCTCTCTTTTCCAGCGCGTTGTTTACGCCCATTGCTATGTCCTGCGACTGCTCGTCTATTGCGGTAAGCACGGCGCATGTATTGCCGTCGAATCCGTATTCGGCGTTGTCGTAGCCTATTTCTTTAATTACTTTTCTTGCAAGCGTGGGAATATCGATATAGCTTTCGGTAGTAAATTCGCCCATTACCAGCGTCATGCCGGTGGTGCAGCACACTTCGCATGCGATATGGCTGTCGGGATCGTTTTTAAGCGCTTCGTCAAGTATACTGTCGGCAATGAGATCGCAAACCTTGTCGGGATGCCCTTCGGTTACGCTCTCGCTTGAAAATAAAAATTTGTCGTTTATCATAAATTAAAACTTCCTGTCGTGTTTTTATCCGTTATATTGTACAATATATCCCGAAAATAGTCAAGCTCGCCGCGGGACATAATGCGGTTTGAAAAATATTTTAATTTTACAATCGGTTTTTTAGTCAAATCCGACTGCTTTTTATTGCTTTACGATTGACAATTAGGCACGATTGAGCTATAATATATCGTGAATTTATATTTTTTCGGAGTTATTTACTTATGGCAAAAGACGCTCAGTTCGTAAAAGAAATTGCGGACATAGAAACAAACTTTCCGCAGTGGTATACCGACGTCGTTTTAAAGACGCAAATGGTGGATTACGGTCCTGTTAAAGGAACCATGGTCATCCGTCCGTACGGTTATGCCGTGTGGGAAAACATTCAGCATGAACTGGACAAACGCTTCAAGGCTACCGGTCACGAAAACGCATACTTCCCCATGTTCATTCCGTACAGCTACCTCGTAAAGGAAGCCGATCACGTCGAGGGTTTTGCTCCCGAAGTGGCACTGGTCACTCACGTAGGCGACGAAGAACTGCCCGAAAAACTGGTTGTTCGTCCCACCAGCGAAACCATTATATGCGAAATGTATTCCAAATGGGTGCAGTCCTATCGCGATCTGCCCGTGCTTATCAATCAGTGGGCAAACGTCGTACGCTGGGAAAAAACCACTCGTCCTTTCCTGCGCACTTCCGAATTTTTGTGGCAGGAAGGTCACACTCTGCACAGAACCGAAGAAGAAGCGCGCGCCGAAACCATGGGTA
>USKH01000132.1 GCA_900555125.1 uncultured Clostridium sp. | reverse complement strand
CAAATTCCGCCGCCGCGCAGATCTTTAAAGGATCCGCAAGCACGTTGGTTGCCTTATTGTAAAAACCGATACCCCAGGTGTGTACGGGAACGCGATTTTTTGCTTCGCCGTCAATATCGGTCATCAACCCGCTTATGGGCAAAACCCCTAATTCAGAGTTTGACGCTATCGCCGCTTCGCCGCCTGCCCACGTTTGCATGCCCATAAGAGCGTTTCGTTTGGATACGTAATCGTAGATAGCGTCGCCGTTCAAATTCATTGCGGCGCCCTTGTTTAAGCCGTTTGCGCCGAATAAATCGTAAGTCGTCGTCATTGCGGCGGTCGCGCGTTGCATAACGCCTTCCTGTAACCATTTATTAAGGTAAACGCCGTCGGCGAAGTTGTAGTAGTCCGCTTCGTTCTGAGCAAAAGCCGTAAAACTCGGCGCTTCCATGTAAGACCATTGCGTCGTGGTTACTATGCTTTTAAATGAAGCGTTTGAAGCCTCTCCTTTGGCGGCTTTTTTCAAAAGAGCGCTTAATTCGGAATAATTTGAAGGTAACGGATTACTTCCGTTATATCTTGACATAAGGGTTTTATTATAGACGAAATACGGCGCGTAAGCCGCTACGGGTACCTGCAACAAAACGCCCTTGTTTTTACATTCGTTGGTAGCGCCCTCGTAATAATCGTCGTTACTGACGTCTAAACCTGCAAAAGAATAAATGTCCGCTATGGGATAATAAGTAGTGTAGCAACGCATCTGTTCGGGCGTTTGCTGAATACGTAAAAATACGTCGTCCTGATTAAGTAAAGACGTGCCGGTAGAAACGACTATTTTACCTTTGTGTTCGGCGTTGAAATCATCGGCCAGTTTTTGTAAAACTTCGGAAGAGCATACGTGCTGAACGCTGTTCCAGATGTAAACGCGGGTATTTTCGTATTTTATGCTTCCGTCCGCGTTACGAGGAATATTCATGGTGTAGCTATACTTCGCGTGAAGAACCATATTTTCTTTCACGGCGGACTTTCCGAACTTGAATTCTTCGGTAAAGTCTTTATCGGCGTACCAGCCGACGAGTTCCATACCGAAGCGTTTGTGTTGCGGTTTGTATTTTTCGGCTATCGTACTGCCTTTTTCGACTTCTATAACTTTATCCGTCGCGCCCGCGTAACCGAAGTCGAAGGTTACGGTCGTAACGCCGGATTTGACTTTCCATACGGCGTACAAAGACAAATCATTATATACTTTGTCCGAAAAATCGTATTTGTTTTTGCCGGCGCTGTCGGTTGCCCAGTAGTCGATACGATACCCTTCCCTCGTTGCTTTCCATTCGGGCGCGTTGGTACCCGACTGTACGGGGTAAACGCGTTTGTCGGCGCCGTCGTAATTCAGGTTATAAGTAACGTCGTAACTTTTCTTGTCGCCGCCGGTTTGTTCGTCGCACGCAGATAAAGCCAACATACCGAAAACCATTAAAAACGCCAACGACAAGGCTAACAGTCTTGTTTTTGCTTTCATACGGTTGCTCCTTTATTTTTTATATCGTAACCGCGCAATTTTTGCGGTTTTTAAGAATTTTTTGCGAATTTATTTTTTATCGGTTATTTTTAATCGTCTTTCAGGTAAGGTTTTTAGCCCGAACCTTTATAAAACGACCGTTTTCAAGCCTCTTTTTCCGATAACAGAGGCTTTTTTTGTGATTTATAAAACGGTTTTTGGGTTTATCGTCTTAAATTTTAATGTACTTAGCAAAATATTTACGGCTTACGCCGCTTCCTCCGGAGAGGAAGCGACGCTTGCCGTAAAGTTCAGAATAGAAAAACTGCGATATAGAACAAAGTATAAATTAATCTACCCAGTTTCCTTGTCCGCTGTGGCTCTTCCACATAACGTTGCTGAATTCGCCGTTAACGCCGGAGGTCTTCCAGTGCAGGATAACGGCTTTATCCCATCTGATGTCTTTCGAAGCATCTACTTCTATCGTACGCGTCATCGTAACGGTAGGATCGTCAACCATCGAGATAGTCATGGTGTATTTAGAAGCCGTATCGGTAAGTTCACGGGTAATAGTGAATTTAAGAGGTTTGGTTACGTCGAATCCGTGCTGACCTTCAAACCATTTTTCTTCTTCGGGTGCGTTGGGAGTGTTGAGTAGCCATCTCGAACCGCCCGTTCCGCCGTACTGCGCGCCGAAAACCGTTCTTTCGGCATCCCATTTATAACTACGGACTTCTAAAGCCATACGAGGCCAACAATCACCCGTGTTGCCTACGCTTATATTGTCGGTCTGTTTATAAACCCAACTGAACGAGAAGTTTCCGTCGAATAACTGATAGGTACCTATCATAGAGTCGTTAAAGCCCAAATTCTTACCGGTGCTTGTAAAGTTGATGCCCTTTTCGGCAGTGGTTTCACCGGGAGTGAAGTGGTCGTTGTTGATGTTTTGAGAGCCTTTGGCCCAGCTGTCGGGAACGTAGTTAACGATAAGTTTTGCTCCGTTGTCGGTAAGCGCGTTGTATTTTTCCGTAACGGCTTCCTGTCCGTCAAAGAAGTTAATGTTTCTTACTACGCCGATATTACCGGGGTTGCCGTTCGCGCAGACGAATAAACCGGGACGGGTGTCGCCTTCCGCGTAGAAGCGAAGGTTAACCGTGTTTACGTATTGATCGTTCATGAAGAACATAAAGAAGTCGCCCATACGGAGAACGGCAAACTTCTGAACGGAGTTATCCGCAGAAGGCGTAAGGTTACGATATTCGTTCAATTTATAATGATGGAACAAATAGTTCGCGCCGTAAGCAATATCATCCCATTCGCTGCCGAGCATCTGCCAACCGCTCTTGTCGCCGTTTTTAAGAAGAGTGTCGTAATCGATACTCTGATAGTCGTAAGACCAGGTGTTTACCGCGTGGATAAGAACGCGTTTGTGGTTTTCTTTAAGATAATCTTCGCCTGCTTCGTTCTGAAGGGTTTCGGTTTTGAAGTGAGCCATACCGAGCCATGCGCCGGCGACGCCGGTATAAGTTGCTTCCGCGTAATAATACTTGCTCGGGTTAAGGTTGAACGAAAGCATCTGATAGCCGTCGCCCGTGGTAACTATTGATTGTTCTTCGTCGGCTTTAAGTTCCATCTCGTGTCCGTCCAGAAAGTGAGTTTTCTGCAGAAGTCGAAGGTTATTACCTTTTCTGCTTTTAAGTTTTCGTCAATTTTGTCGGTAGCGCTTACCGTAACGGTATAGGTGCCTTTGTTTTTCGTGGTTACGGTGTTCTCTTCGGAGTTATAGGTAAGACCTTCGCTTGCCTCGACGTCAACGGTTATTTGATTATCGCTTCCCTTTATGCTGTATAAATCGGAAAGTTTAACGGTAGCGCCTTCGAGAGCAAGATATTTTGCGCCTTCCTCGGTTACTTCGAAATCGGGTAATTCTTCAAACGTAATCGCAGGTTCTTGGCGTTTGATTTCAACCGTGAAGGTGTCCTTGATTTCCCCTACCGCAACGGTAACGGTGGCAGTGCCTACGCCCATAGCGGTCAGTTTATAGCCTTCAGCCTTTATAAGACCTTCGGGACTGCACGTTACGGTAGCGGTCGTGTTTGCCGCCGTATAAAGTTCGGCGGGCGCGAAAGCCACTTCAACCGTACGAATCGTTGTCCAATCCGTCCAGACCTCAGACATTGCCGCTTTGTTGGTAACGGTTACGCCCGAAAGACGAGGCGTAACGGTAATTTCCACTGTGTCGGTAGCGTCATCTGCGGCAAGCGTGATAACCGCTTTGCCTGCTCCTTTTGCCGTAAGAGTAACTTTGTCCGAGCCGACTTCTACTACGTTCGGCGCGGAGGAAGTTACGGTGTAAGCCTTGTCGGAGACTTTTCCGTCGACGGTTACTTCGGGTTGAAGTTGACGCGCAGCGTCACCCTCCGTCCATTTTGCCGTCAGTTGCTCTTTGTTCATAATAGAAACTTTTACTTCGACGTTCGACGGTACGCATGCGATAACCGTAAATAACGAAGCCAAAAGTACCATTACCAACAAAACGAGAGTAATTTGCTTGTTCTTCATCTTGACCCTCCTGATCTTTTTCTGTATTTTTTATCCCCTGAGAAATTTATTGTCGGGGAACAGATCCGAATTTAACCGGGTTTTTATCCCGGAAAAGTTTTTTCGCCGTCGTTTCTATTCCGGCAAAGTTTTTGTTCGGGCTGTATTAAGCCGCAGGTCGGATTTTATTCAGCCTTCGTTTAGCCACAGGCGATTGCGTTTGAACCCGCCAAAACGCCGCAATTTATGCGCTT
>USKH01000131.1 GCA_900555125.1 uncultured Clostridium sp. | reverse complement strand
TTTTCGCGCCGCCATTTTTCGATATTCTCGTGATGACCGGAAAGCAGCACTTCGGGAACAGACAATCCTTCATACGTTTGAGGACGGGTATACTGCGGATATTCGAGCAATCCGTCCGAAAAACTTTCATCCTCACTGGATGCGTCGCAACCGAGAACGCCCGGCACAAAACGCGTAACCACGTCGCAAAGAACCATTGCGGGCAGCTCACCGCCCGTAAGCACGAAATCGCCTATCGAAATTTCTTCGTCGATATACAGATCGATTATTCGCTGATCGATACCCTCATAATGTCCGCAAAGAATAACCAGCCAATCGTATTTTTGAGCATATTCACGGGCAATCGGCACAGTCAGCAGTTTTCCCCGCGGCGACATATAAATTCTGTGCGCCTTATGATCGGGATCTACGCTTTTAATGCAATCGCACACCGGCTGCGGAGTCATAACCATGCCGGCTCCGCCTCCGAACGGTGCATCGTCACATTTAAGGTGTTTATCAAGCGAAAAATCACGTATATATACCGTGTTGATTTGTAAAACGCCTTTATTCTGAGCGCGCCCCAAAATGCTTTCGTTGAGCGGAACAAACATTTCGGGAAACAACGTAAGAATGTCAATCCTCATAAACGCAAACCGCCGTAAATTCTTTTTTGTTCGCCACGATTATTTTACTTTCAACGTCGATTTTCTCAATCACTTTATTAAGAAAAGGACAGCGGCAAACTTTACCGTTGCCTTCGATGGTAAACACGTCCGCAGCTCCGTACTGAGCAACGTCTGTAATAACGCCGACTTCTTCGCCGTCGCTTAAAAACAGTTTACACCCTTCGATATCGGCGATTAAATAGCCGTTTTCGGGAACTATGGCGTTTACCCGGTCTATTTCCAGATAGTCGCCGACAATCTTTTCCGCATCATCACGCGTAAAAAATCCGTTTAGTTTTAAAAAGACAAACGCCTTATCAAATCTGCATGACAGAATCTGATAAGGTATGCCCGTAATATAAACGGTTTTGAGCTTTTTATATCGCAGCATGTCGTCGGTTATCGGGGCGACTTTAATCTCGCCCTTTATTCCGACAGCTTTGACCACCCGACCGATTATTATATTATCATTCATTCTTCCAGTATGACCACCGTGTATTTAGCCTGCTGTTTGTTTGCAGCCGCTTTTACAATGGTTCGGATAGCCTTTGCGATACGACCGTCCTTTCCGATTACTTTACCGATATCGTCTTTATCAACCTTTACGTTAATAACTCCGTCATCGGCAAGAGTAACTTCAACGGCGTCCTTTTTATCGACAAGACTTTTCACCATGAAAGTTACGAGTTCAGTCATAATTTACTCCTTACTCGCTCTTCTTTTTCTTAGCGTTGGTTTTAGCGGGCATGGGTTTAGCTTCGAGCACGCCTGCTTTTACAAGCAAACCTCTTACGGTATCGGTGGGCTGAGCACCGTTTGCGATCCAGGCCTTAGCCTTTTCTACGTCGAGCTTTACTTCGTTTTCATGATCCTGGGGATGATAAGTTCCGACGATGTCAACAAACTTTCCGTCACGGGGAGCGCGCGAATCTGCAACGATAACGCGGTACATCGGGTTCTTCTTGTCGCCCATACGGGTCAATCTCATTTTAACTGCCATTTTTTTATTCTCCTGTATTTAAAGTGTTTCCACAAATTTCAGACTGTTTTACTTCAGAAAGGCATTCTGAATTTCTTGTTGTTTTTCATCGACTTCATCATAGCTTTTGCCTGATCATATTGTTTGAGCAGCTGATTAACCTGCTGAATGGTTGTTCCGCTGCCGGCTGCAATACGTTTTCTTCTCGATGATTTAATTATATCCGGATTATCGCGTTCACGCTTTGTCATCGAGCAGATTATCGCTTTGTATTTATCGATAAGATCCTCGTTGATGTCGCCCTCTTTAATTTTCATTCCGGACATACCGGGCATCATTCCGATGACATCCTTCACCCCGCCCATTTTTTTGATACTCTCAAACTGAACGAGAAAGTCGTCGAGCGTAAACTTTGCCTGAAGCATACGCTTTTCCATGTCTTTTAGCTGTTCTTCCGACACGGCGGCTTTAGCTTTTTCGATAAGAGTGAGTACGTCGCCCATTCCCAATATTCGCGACGCCATTCTGTCGGGATAAAACGGTTCGAGGTCGCCCATTTTTTCGCCTACGCCGCAGAATTTTATCGGCTTACCGGTGACTGCACGAATGGATAAAGCTGCGCCGCCTCTCGTATCGCCATCAAGCTTAGTGAGAATTACGCCCGTAATATCCAATTGTTCGTCAAACGACTTGGCGACGTTTACAGCGTCCTGACCAGTCATTGCATCGACGACAAGCAATATTTCGGTGGGCTGAACCGCTTTCTTTACTTCGATAAGCTCGTTCATCAGCGCTTCGTCGATATGCAGTCTGCCCGCCGTATCGATAATAACCATATTGTAGCCTTTGCTTTCGGCATATTCTATTGCTTGTTTTGCCGTTTTAACCGGCGACTGTGTCCCTTTTTCAAAGACTTCGGCACCCACGCTGCGACCGACAACTTTAAGCTGATTGATTGCGGCGGGACGATAAATATCGCATGCGCAAAGCATGGGCTTTTTGCCCTGCTTGATCAGGTTTTGAGCAAGTTTGCCGCACATGGTGGTTTTTCCCGCGCCCTGCAAACCGCACATCATGATAACAGTGGGCGGCTTGGGGCTTACTTCCAATTTGGAATTGGTGCTACCCATAAGCGCGACAAGCTCGTCGTTTACTATTTTAACGACCTGCTGACCGGGCGTAAGACTTTTCAGGATATCTTCACCGACGGCTTTTTCGCTTACCGTAGCGATAAACTGCTTGACGACGCCAAAATTGACATCTGCCTCGAGCAGCGCAACGCGGATTTCGCGCATGGCTTGCTTGATATCCTGTTCGGACAAACGACCTTTTGAACGAAGTTTGCCGAAAATATTATTCAGTTTTTCGGAAAGATTGCCGAATAACGCCATTTTTACTCCTTGCTTATTATATCGTTCAACTCATCCAATGCACTTTCCGTTCTGCCGTTTTCGATATCCGAAACCGCGCGGCGAACCGAACTTCGCATTGACAAAACCTTCAATTCTTTTTCAAATCGGTAAAGCTGCTCGCTTCCTTTTTTTACTGCGTCAAGCACAGCCTGGCGCGATATCCCGAGATTTTCGGATATTTCCTGCAAAGACAAATCGTAATCGTAATACTGCGAAACTATTTCGCTTTGACGTGCGGTAAGAAATTTGCCGTAAATCTCGTTAAGCACGCCCACCGTCAGATCTTTTTGCATGTTTTTTCCTTAAAAGAAACAAAGTACTGTAAAGCAAATTTACTTTACAGTACTATTATACAAGATATGAAATTCATTGTCAAGCGTTTTTAAATAAAATTTACTCGAAAATAGCCTCGACGAATTGTTCTGCGTCAAAATCCTGTAAATCGTCTATTCCTTCGCCCACGCCGACATACACAACCGGAGTAGAGGTTTCCCCGGCAAGAGCCAGTACCACGCCGCCTTTTGCCGTTCCGTCAAGCTTTGTGAGTATTATGCCGTCGATGTCAATCGCTTCGTCAAACACTTCCACCTGAGATATTGCATTTTGTCCTGTGGTAGCATCCAGCACTATATAATTGAGTTTGGTTGCCTCGGGCATTTCTCTGTCTATAACGCGTTCGATTTTTTTAAGCTCTTCAACGAGATTTTTCTTATTGTGCAATCTTCCGGCGGTATCGATGAGAATAACGTCGTTACCCTTGCTCTTTGCGCTCGAAAGCGCGTCGAAAACGACCGCAGCAGGATCGGCACCCTCGCCCTGTTTTACGATGCGAACGCCCGCTCTTTCAGCCCAGACGGTAAGCTGATCGGAAGCCGCGGCACGGAAAGTATCCGCAGCAACAAGCAACACGTCGTGCCCTTCTTTTTTGAACTTCTTTGCAAGTTTACCCATTGCGGTGGTTTTCCCGACGCCGTTAACTCCGGCAACGAGTAAAATAAGCGGATATTCGTACTCGGGTTTTTCGTTTTCCTCGAGAATATCAACCATGATCTCTTTCAGCTTATCTTTTGCGTCGGCACGATCACGGATAAGATCTTCGTCTATTGCATCGCGAAGTTCGTCCAAAATTCGCTCGGTGGTTTCCGCCCCGACATCGCCGGTTAACAGAATTTCTTCAAGTTCGTCGTAGAAGTCGTCATTCAAAACGCCGCCGGTAAACAGTTTGTTAAGCCCGTAGGCGAT
>USKH01000130.1 GCA_900555125.1 uncultured Clostridium sp. | reverse complement strand
TCTTCATGATTATATAGCCTCCGTTTTTCCGCATTGAGAACCCGTAATTTTTATTGCCGTGCGCTTCGCGGTACAAAAAAATATAGCACGAAAGGCGCATTAAATCAACAATCGGATTTTGGTAAAAACCGAAATTTCGCTCAAAAAAAAGACATATTTCGTTTGCGAAAACGCGCTATGTATGCCGAAAAGACGGTTTTAATGCCGTTTTACGATATTTAACAGGACCTTCCGTCTATTCGGGTCGAAATGTATCTTTTTAATGAAACTAAAAACGCTTTTTGTTATATGCAAGTATGCAAGGTCGGATACTACGTTTTACGAAAAAATCGTACGCTTTGAGCATCGGATTACATATAAAAAACGTTTTAATCGCTTTGTTTCTCTTGCTTTCCCGGGCATAATGTGCTATAATATAAAAACCTGAATACGATCGAGGAAATCATGAAACAGACAACAAAAAATTTTTTCAGACTTTTTCCGACATATCTGCTTTCTTTCCTGCTGTGCGCGGCTGCGTTTATCGCCGGATATTTTACAAAAGGTAACTTTACGACCGCGGGGATAGCCGTGTTTGCGGCAAGCTTGTTTATAATCGCATTTCTTACGATTACAGGCAAAATATACGGCTTTTACCACGCAAAAAAAGTCGGTTCCGAAGATCCGCTGGAAAAAGAAGATAACAGGTATGAACTTGCTAAAAACATAAAAGCGGCACCGAAAAAGTACATGTCGCTGCTTTCTCTTTATCGCGCGTACACCATTGCCGCGGCTACGATATGCCTGATAGCACTTCTTGCCGTAATGTTTGGCTTTTCGTGTATGATGGCGTGGTGGAAATACACGATATACTGTGTTCCGATAGTCGCCGCGTACTGTCCGTTGCCGGCGTATTTCATGTTATTCCTCTTCGGCATAACGCACGAAGAAGACCAGGAAACTTTCGTAAATCAGAAAAATTTCCCCGTTATAAGCAAAGCGGTAACCGATATTGCGAAAAGCGAAGGCATAAAAGGAGACGTACGTATTGCGTTTACAAACGAATTTGAATTAAATGTGAAAACCGACAAAGGTGCCGATATTATAATCGGAGTGCCTCTTCTGATGTCGCTGACCGAAGAAGAATTTTTACGCTACGTGCGTTTCAATATAGTTTTCGACAGCTTGCCGAAAGTTAAAAAGATTGAAAAATCGGGTGAAATTTTCGCTTCATGGGAAACTTATCGTCGCGATATGGCACTAAAGTTTTCCGTTCCGAGCCCGACTGTACGTTTCGTATGTGCCGCGATAGAATACGGGCAGATTAAACACATGCTTTTATACGACGCCATGAAAACGGCGCTTGTGCCGAGTTTTCTTACCGACGCTGCGGAAAAATGCGGCGGTCAGGAAGTTGCAAACGCTTTTGCCAAAGAATTTATGTACGAAGTTTTCGATTACAAATTCTCGCAGTACATGGACGAACCGTTCTACCGCCCATCTGAGCCGAGAGCGGACGTATGTTCGTGCGCAACAAACGTTTTTTTGAAAAACCTTCGTTCCGATCCGGATAAGTGGATTAACGCGGCTTTGCGTGCGGCAACTTCCGTATCCGGCAACGCGCCTTCCGTACGCGATTTTATGAAGGCGTGCAAAGTCGACCGCATAACGTTGGATTTTCAACAAAAAAGCGGAGATTTTTACGAAGAAACCGTACGCGTCGAAAACAATATAAACGAAAGCGCGCGACTTTTTTATAAGCATATGACCAATTACGAAGCTTCGAGGCAGGCTTTGTACATTCAGCCCACGCAAACAGTAGAAAAGTTCGAGATGAGCGGCGGACTGAACAATCCCGACAACAGCGCGCTTACTCCGGTTGCTCTTCGCCCCGTTGCCGAAGCGTACAACGAAATTATGCGATCCGGCGACGCGGTAAAGATTTGCGATTACGTTCTGTCATCGTGCAACGACGACGGCAAATGCGATTACGCTTTGTACATAAAAGGTAAATACCTGCTCTTCTCCGACGACGAAGCGGGCATCGATTTAGTAGAGCGAGCAATGAAACAGAACGGCAATTACGTTTTCGACGGCACCGAGCTTATTACCGAGTTCTGGAGATTGCGCGGCAACACCGAAAAAGCCGAGGAAGCGCGCAATAATCTGCACGAGCTTGTAAAAAAGACTGCGACGCGCAGTATGGAAATGAAAACCATAGCTCCCGGCGACGCGATTGCGCCCGCAAAAGTCGACGACGCGGTTATGGCGCAACTTATCGCACTGGTCGAAAAATCGGGCAACGGACTTGTAAGCGCGGTTTATGCAGTGGAAAAAACAGATAAAAACCACTCGCCCTGCGTTTACGTGATATTGGACTACGATAAAACCACCGACGCCGTTCAGCGTCACGAAATAAGCCGCGAGGTCTTCTTCTTTCTCGATTCGTTAGAGGAACAGTACTCGCTGTTTGATCTGGACGATTTCAGAGCCGGTGTGCGCAAAAAAATATCAGCCATGCGCGGCGCGAAAATTTATTCCCCGGAGGACTGAATGGACGATATTTTTGCAATAATTTCGGGTGGCGAATACGCTTCGATGCCCGATATAGAAAAAGCAAAAGTTGTAGTCGCATGCGATAAAGGGTACGAATACGCACTTGCGGCGGGCATAAACCCGGGCGTAATCGTGGGCGATTTCGATTCGTATTCGGGAAAGCTTCCTTCCGGCGTCGAAACCATACGGCTGCCGATCGAAAAAGACGACACGGACACGGTGAGCGCGGTAAAGCTGGCGATAGGGCGCGGCGCGAAAATAATTTATATGTACTGCGCGGAAGGCGGACATCGCCCCGAACATTTCATCGGAAACCTTCAGGCGGCTGCGTTTGCCGCAAAACAAGGCGTGTGCGTTACCGTATTCGGAAAAGACACGCTTTACAGGGTTTTGCCGCACGGGAAGTACGTTTTAGACAAAAAACAAGGCTATTTATCGCTGTTTTCGCTGTCCGGCGAATGCACGGGCGTTACGCTGAAAGGCACTAAATACACTCTGTCCGCAGGAACGCTTGACAGCTGCTTTCCCCTCGGAATAAGCAACGAGTGGACGGACGACAAAGCCGAACTCGAATTTGAAGCGGGCGTTATGCTTGTTGTCACCCGAAAGCAATAATCGGATTAGTTGCGCAATTTCGATTTCCCCGCATATTTTGCGGTTTTTTCATTCAATAAACGACAAGCCGCCGACTTTTAACCGCCGACGGCTTTTTTATTTATTTGCTTGTTATTTATTCGCTATTTGCTTGTTATTTATCCGCCGAAACCGGGCTGACTCGGGCCGATAAAGATTTTGCCGTTTTTCTTTTCGTAGTGCATGACTATTTCGTTGTGATTTTTAGGCATATCGCCAATTTTTGTTTCTTCCCAGAATTTTGGTTGCGACACTTCAAATCTGAACACGATTTCTCCGTTATCACCGATAAAATCGTCTACTTTCAGCACTCCGCGCCTTGCATAAATACTTACGCTTTCCTGTGGATTTACCCGACATTGATTTCTTTTATCGGCAGTCATAAATTCTATTGCCCGACGAGATTGTTCTCTTATTATATTTCCTTCGTCATCGGTTTCCCGAGATATCAGATCCAAATACCCGTACGACGGGAAAATATTCATACTTTCATCCAGATAATGAAACGTATTTCTATAACCGAATCCGATATACAAATCGGTTAAAGGCGAAGCGGGATCGAAATAACCGGAAAAAGAATTGACCGTCAAAACGAAATGAGTGCGGTGAATTGAAGCAAAGCTTTCGCCGAAAGACGACACTGCTTTATACGAACCTTCTCCCGCATTCATTTCCTGCGAATAATACGCATTTCTTTGCGGAATATTATCGAAAATAAATCGGATTGAGGATCGCCGGACTTTCCGCGAAAATCAGCTCTGTCTTTTATTTTACGATATTCTATTTTGTCATCGATTACATCATAATCAACTATTGCAAAATGGACATAACGGCGGTCTCCTGCGTCCAGATTAAACTCAACCGCAATAGTCCCCTTATCGACGTTGGGCAACAAGAAAGACGACGTCGAAACGGACGATTGAGTATAAACGTATGGGTGCCAATCGGGATTTACAACATCGTTATTATTGCTTGATGTTCTCACTCTCAGGACGTCGAAATTATTTGTTTCCGTTTTATCGACTACTGTTTTTTCTTCTCCGTCCGTATCCTTATACGTATTGGCATAATTAAAGTAATACTGTGCATTTCCCAAAGCATATGCAAGCGAAGCGTCCACTTTCACCG
>USKH01000129.1 GCA_900555125.1 uncultured Clostridium sp. | reverse complement strand
TAACTTCGAAATGGTTGTCCATTTCTCTGCCGCCTCTCATATAATAGCCCTGTCCGGCAAACTGTCTGCCGTCGCACGAACCGCCGGCTATGTCAAGTTTTTCCAGAAGGTGAATATGTTCGCCTTTCATCTGCCCGTCGCGAACGAGGAAGAACGCCGCCGACAGACCTGCAAGTCCCGTTCCGATGATATAAGCCGATTTTCCGTCCACACCCTCGGGCTTAACGGGATGCGCGAACGCTTCGTAATTACCTGCTCCGTAATACATAATCAAATTACCTCCGATTTGTTTTATGGCTACATTATAATCCCACGGAAAATAAATTGCAATAGCCGTTTTTTCGGTTTTGTCGCATTTTACGACGGCAAGAAAAAAGTGTAAAAAATTTTGTCATTCTGCTTAAATTGTATAAAAAAAGCCCGTCTTTTTCAAGACGAACTTTTGTTTTGCCGTTTTATCTGCAACCGCTTATTTGCAGCCGAAATTTTTAAGCGCAAGCTCTATCGTGCCGTCGGCTATTTTGCCTATGCGCTCTACTATTTCTTCGGGCTGTTCGCGCATGTCGTCGCGAATCCATTCCAGAAGAACACCGACAAAGGCGTATTTATAAAAATCGGCAATATACTTCTTATCCTCGTCGATTATCGACCAGCCACACGACTTCTCGTCCACGACATTTTTCATAAGCGGATACACAAGCCGGTACAGATATTGTTCGAGCAGTTCGAGCGACACAGAATGATAGATGTTATCGATAAATATTTTGTCCTGCTTTGCCAGTTCGAACACGGACAAAAAACCCTCTTTCCAGGTAGCGTAAGTCCGGTTTTCTTTAAGTGCTTTTTCGGTGTCCTGAATACATATCCATTCCACGAGGTCGTACACGTCCTGGAAATGATAGTAAAAGGTCTGCCTGTTTATTCCGCAGTCGTCGGCAATGTCCTGTACCGTGATTTTATTGAGTTTTTTCTCTTTCAGAAGATTTTTAAGCGATGCCGCTATGGCTTTCTTGGTTATATTGCTCATTCTTTTTCCTCGATAATTTCGGCTGAGTAAAGTTTTTTATAGTTGATTACAAAACATATGATTTCCGCAATTGCGGTTATAGCCCATGAAAAAATGTATAAAAGATACAGCGACGGAATTGTGCGGAAATAAGCAAATACGGTATAAATCCACACGACGCGGAACACGCACGACCCCATAATGACAATAACCGTCGGCGCAAAACTTTTACCTATACCGCGACAAGCCGCTATCGTGCAATCCATGAACGCGCTGAAAGCATAGGAAAAGCTCATAATCCGCGTTCTTTGCAAACCCGCTTCGATTACCGCCTCGTCGTTTGCAAACAGCGACAAAAATTCTCTGCCGAAAACAAACAGCGCCACGCCGAGCACCGCGCCCACCGCAAAAGAATACGTAAGCCCGATGAAATAACTTTCCAGCATGCGCTTTTGCTTACCGGCACCTAAATTTTGCCCCATGAAAGTCGAGCAGGCGGTGTAAAACGCAGCCATGACGTTGTATATCACCGAATCGGCATTGGCGGCTGCGGAATTTCCTTCAACCATAACGGAATCGAACGAATTGACCGCGCTCTGTATAAAAAGGTTGGCAACGGCAAAAATAGCGTTTTGAAGTCCTGCCGGAATACCCAGTCCGAGTACTCGTTTCACTTCGATTTTATCCAATCCGCTTTTCATGTCGCGTAAACGAAAAGCGCAGTCGTCATTCTGCCTTGCCATATGTATAAGGATAAGCGCCGCGGATACATACTGCGTGATGATGCTGGCAAGCGCAACGCCGTCTTCCGCCATTTTGCAAACTATAACAAAAAACAAGTTGAAAATCACGTTGAGTATACCTGCAATCAGCAGATAAACAAGCGGTCGCCTCGTATCTCCGTTGGCACTCAGAACACCGTTACCGAAGTTAAATATTCCGAGCGCCGGCATACCGAGCGCATAAATACGGAAATATAGCACCGCTCCCTCTATAAGATCGTCCTTGGTTTTAAGCAACTCCAGCATAAATCGTGCCGATAAAAGGCACAGCGACATAATAATTATTCCTGTCGCAAGGCAAATTGCAAACGACGTGCGGACAGAAGCAATAGTTCGCTCCTCGTCCTTTGCTCCGAGATGCTGCGCGACGCGTACGTTGACGGCACTTCCCATTCCGATGAGAAAACCCGTAAAGAGGGAAACGAGAATGGTTGTAGATCCGACTGCGCCCAACGCTTCCGCGCTGGAAAATTTACCCACAACCGCCACGTCCGCCATATTGAAAAGCACCTGCAGAAGTTGCGACAGCATAAGCGGCAGGCTGAAAAGTAAAATGTTTTTCCACAGAGAGCCGTCCGTTATTCTGATCTCTCCGCGCATACGTTTATTATTTAAAGACTGATTTGCCATATCGATAAATCTCCGGATCCGTATTTTATTATAACATCTTTTCCCGTTTATTTCAACGGTTTGCAACAGGATTTATCTTACGGATATGTTTTTTATACGGTATCGCTTCCAAGGCAGCACTCCTCTTTTGAATTAAAACCGATACCGGACGCGACCGGCAACTATCGCTCCGAAAACAATAAAACGTGCTTTATCCGAAGTAAATCTTATAAAGTTCACGTCGGCATTGAAAGTGCCTTTTGTTACTTTTTTACAAAAAAACGAAACGAGAGTGCGTTCCGTTTTTTGTAATACGTCTCTGATTGTTAAATTCGGGACAAAACAATTATAATGTCGTACGGCATTATTGCACAAGATTTGCTTATTATCAAATAAATTATGAGCAAAACAAAATAACAATATGATTATTTAATGTCGTACCGATCATATTATAACGGCTTGTTCTCACGCCTTATATAATATTAATTTTGCGGCAGTATGTTTAAAAACATGCGCTAAGCCTTAATCTTGCGCTAATTTAGGCGTGAAAATTTTGCGATTATAATTGACAAGCTTTCTATCGTGTGATATAATTATTCAATCATACTTAATCGTATGAACACAAATATTTAGGAGGGTTTAATTATGCCAACCTGTTCGGAATTCCGCGCGAGAGCAAGAAAAAATCTCGGCGGCAACATCTTCGCAAACGCATGGCTTTTTACGCTGCTTGCGATACTCATTAACGGAGCGATATTAAGCTTTACGTCCATCTCGATTATCGGTGCAATACTTCTTTACGGTCCCATGACGTACGGACTTGCGAAATTTATGCTCCTTATCACTCGTTCTGAGGGCAAGAAAACAGATCTCGCAACTTTGTTTAACGGCTTTACCGACGATTTCGGAGGAACGCTTTGCCTCGGTCTGCTGCAATCCGTTTACATCTTCCTGTGGTCGTTGCTGTTCTTCATCCCCGGCATCATCAAGAAGTATTCGTATGCTATGGCTCAGTTCATCAAGGTCGACCATCCCGAATACTCGGCAACCGAGTGCATTACCGCAAGCCGCAAAATGATGCAAGGTCATAAATGGAAGCTGTTCTGCCTTCAACTCAGCTTTATCGGCTGGGCAATAATAGGCAGCCTGTGCTTCGGCATCGGAACGCTTTGGGTTCAGGCTTACGTCCAGGCAGCTACAGCCGCTTTCTATGAAGAGCTTAATTCCAAAAACACCGTTGTTGCGCAAGAAGTAGCAAACGAGCCGAACAATCAGCCCGAAGAACAGAACGCTCAGATCGAACAACCTGCCGACAATCAGGAAAACAACTGATAGACAAACTCACATAAAAAATCGCCTGCAAGAAAAATGCAAGCGATTTTCTTTTTTATATTTCAGCGTATAAACACTACTTTACGTTTTTTTCGTCGGCATAACTGTCGAGTTCGTTTTCCACGCCGTTTTTACCTCTCAGCGAGAAAATAAAATTTTTCTTTTGTCTGAGTTTTTCGGCACGCAGACGAACCGACAAACGAAACTCCTCTATCTTGACTACTATGTCGTGATCTTTTGCCCACTTGCGTATGCGGGTAACGACGTGGAACGAATAGCAAAGATCAAGCACGAAAATGCCGAAGCACGCGCCGGTAAAGAACGCAAATTCGGGATGTTCGCCCACAAATCCGGCAAGCATTACCATAAAAGGATGCACCCCGAAATAGTATGCCGCTCCCGCTACGCCCCAGAAAAGCGTGAAAAGCGGACATATTATTCCTTGAATATTTCCCTTTCTGTCCGAATAATCCCACAATTTTACTTTCATTCCCTTGATAAAAATAAGCCCGGTGATGTATTCGATAATCGTCATAAGGACGGTAATTACGGCAATAACAAATACTGC